>NZ_JASCOY010000027.1:0-67172 GCF_029960075.1 Pseudomonas sp. PS02290 | reverse complement strand
CCCTTTTTCTTCCCAGTCGTGCCCTTTTTGTGCAGTCGTGCCCATGTCTAAGGGTGGGCACGACTGTGGGCACGACTGCGGGCCAGAGGGAAACATCGCGTGGTCGCCGCCAGGCTGGGGCATTGACCAAGTTACGACAGTGTCACCACCGAACCCGGTGCGGGCGGTAGTGATTGATAGCCGCTCGCGCGCCTTGCGGATTTGTTTTTGGGTGTAGCCATTACCCATCATCAAACTCTTGGCTTCTTTCCCGGGGAGCGGCCCCTTCGCAAGAATTCGCTGCAACGCCTCAGCGGGATCGTCGGAGTCGTCCAGACGGGTCTCGTCTTCGTTGCCTTCTACATCGCCCAGGATCTCGCGAGCAGAGCCCTCGATCAGATCGCCCCAAGCGACCCGCGTGGCTTCGATGCCGTCATCGATGGTGCACGGTTCGATGACGTAGGAGACGCCGCCTTCGTCCGTGCCAATGTTCGACTTGGCCCGAGCCAGCACACGGGCGTCTGAATCGTGCTGCTTGGCGGCCACCAATACTGTGCGAGCGAGCGCCGAGAACGCCTGCGAGCCAATGACCCGATCCGCCGGCGACGTACCTGCACCACCTTTGGCGAAGTGAGAAATGCCCACCACGGCACACAGGTGTTGCTCGGCGAAGTCCACAACGCCCTGCAGACCCCGGCGTACATCGTTGGCCTTGTGCATATCGCCCTTCACCGCGCTAACCACTGGGTCAAGCATCAGGAGCGAAATACCCCCCATCTCCTGGGCCGTTATGTGGAGCAGGCCGATGTCGTTTGATGGGTCGAACGGTTCTGCATCACCCCGAGCGTTGACCCGACCCTGGAGGATGGCGACGCGGTTCAGGTCGGCGCCGGCCGCAATCAGTCGTGGCACCAGCGTGTCCGATGGATCGTCCTCTGCAGACCAGATCACTACATTGCCCGCCTCGCGGCAGAGTTCGCCATCCGGCCAGCGGCCGGCGGTCGTGATGGTTGCAATCAGGCCAATGAGCAAAGTGGTTTTTCCGGTACCGCCGGCGCCGGCAAGGATGTGGAGCTTCCCGCGGGCCAGCCAGCCAGGCCACAGCCAGCGAATGGGCACAGGTTTGATGTTGATGGCGCGGACAGCATTAGCACGCCATACGGTTGGCAGATTGGCGCGCGTTATGGCGCTCTTGGGCTCTTCCCACTGAGCGCCGAACGGGTCTTTGTTGATAGTCATACGACCCCCAAACGTTGCTTGGCCAGGTTGAAGCGTTCTAGGTCTTCGCCGGTCAGCTCCCCCTTTTGCAGTTGCGAGGCGCCAATCTGGAAAATCGTGCGCTCATGATTGATTGCGGCAGTGCTAGGGCCGGTACGCTCGCGATGCACGCCGGGGAACAAGTGGCGCAGTTCCAGTCCAATCGCTTCGACGATGTTTTTCGCGGAGCACCCCGCCCAACACTTCACCAAGACAGTGCCATCCGATGTTTCTGAAATAGTGAGGCTGGGCGACTTGTCCGTATGGGCTGGGCAGCACGCTTTCCACTTCTGCGCGCCAGCTGGTCTAACTTTGTCGAGCCGCGAAAGTATGTTCTCAAGGCAAGCCGAACCCGCCGGCGCAAGTGCGCCGTTTTTATTATTCATGGTTACTTCCCTTGCTTAAGTTCGTTCAGACGAAGCTCGGTTGCATTGCCGGTATCTGACAAATTGCTGATCAGATGCCCCAAACTTTCAAGCATCCAGCCGATATCCGTTACCGCAGTCACACTAAGTCCAGTTTCGCTATTCGAAGCAGTGCAGGCCAGCAAGTTACCAATTCCCGAAACACCATGGCCTATAACTGAGAGGTAATTGCTAGACGCATAGGAAATGTCTTTAAGTTTCTCGGGTGACATTTTCTGGATCGCTTCATGCGAAGGGAGCATATCCCCCCAATGGGCAGTCATTGCACACCTCTGGCACTCACAGCTGCATAGGCAGCACCGGCGTGACGATGCGACCAAAGGAAGTTATCGCTTCTTAAGATTATTGACTCAAGGCGGCACTCGATCTCGGTAGCAATCGGCTTATCGAATCCACCGAGCGCCGGGATAACTTGACCCATGAGGATCGCGCGAAGCTCTTTGAACGTTGCGCGAGCTTCATTCATTCGGGCCATGTCTTCGGGGCTAACGACCACTTCGCGCAGTACTTCGCCTTCTAGCAGGAACAGAGCTGGGAGGTTGTTCATTGCGCACCGCCCTGCGCTTCCAGGGCGCGAGCCTGATCCATGTGGGCGTTGTAGCGTTTCAAACGGACAGATAGGGAGGAATTTGCGCGGAGGGCACTCAGTGCCATACGACGGTGAGCAATTGCGCGGATTTTGGACGGAATGAGGGTGGTCATGGGTGTAGCTCCGTTTACTTCACTGGAGCCACCGCGTTCTGCCGCCAAGCAGAGAAGGGTGGCGAGCTGCATAGGATTGGCGGACCGGGGTAAACGGAGCCCGGCGCACACGAAGGTGCTCCCACACAGCCCGCCATAACACATTGATGCGGGCACAAAAAAAGCGCCTGCAATCGTAATGGGGGCGCTGTTGCGCCGCTTACTGATCGACCCGCCAAGGTCGGCCGCTGAATTGGCAGCGACGGCCGAACCATACCGAGGACGATGATTGCCTGCAACCAAATCTATCGACCGTTCGTCGCGGGTCTTGAGGGGGCGTTTTGCATTCGTGCTCAGTCGTGCCCCAGTGGTGCCCAGCCTTGGGCATGGGCACGACTGCACAAAAGGGGCACGACTGGAGTGAAAAAGGGCACGACTGAAGGTAGGTTCGCCAAGGTGCTCACGAATGTGCTCAGTCTTTTTGGTGAGCGCCTTGAGCACCTTCGGGGTTTTCGTGAGCGTCTTCGGTGAAGACATTACGCCACCTCGCCACGGCATTCAGCGATGCGATCAGCGACCCACGAATTCACCTCGGACTGAACCCAGACAGAGTGGCCAGGTGCAAGCTTAACCTGGGTGGGAAAGGTGCCGGCTTTGATGCGGCGATAAAGCTCCGATTGGCTGAGGGATGTGATTGCCAGGACTTCTTTGATGCGGATGAAGCGGCGTGGCTGATCGGTCATGCTGGTAACGTTTGCCATCGTCTGCGCCTCCTAGGGCGGGCTGGGTAATCGACGATGGCAATGCTGGTGGCTGAGATGGGTTTATAAAATTCGAGGCACGCTACGGAAAACCTATTATCCGTTACGGAAATACCAATATCCGTTACGCAAGACGCTTTTTCGGCCGCCCCTTTGCCTTGGCGTAATCAGGCGCCACGCTCCTGATCCACACTTTCACGCGATCCGCACTATCCGGTAGGCGGTCGGAAAAGCCTTCATCTATAAGTTTGCTCCACACTTTATCTGCCATTTCGCTTGTTTTGATTTCGTTGGCCGTATCATCCGTCCACATCGCCGAGGCTAATTCTTTTGCTCTAGTCGAAACTTGTAGTTTGGCCTTGTTGCCTTCAATCAGCGGCTTGAGGCGAGATTTTTCGGTTTCGATCAGGCTTGTGGCTGATGAGCTTGATGATTCAAGTATCGCTAAAAACAGAGGCACTAGACCTCTCCTTACGGCATCTGAAATATCATCTTCGCCTTCTGTAGCTTCTTCAAGGTATTGGAACGCCATACCAATGAAATCTTTTATTGGCGTGTCTTGTTCATGTGTAATTAGTGTTCTTGCCAAGATTTCCAGCTCGCCGAAAGATGGCGCATTGCCCGAGGTGAGCGCTTTTGAGATCGCCTCAACAGCTGAGTTGAATTTCGGTGTGAACTTCTTCCAGGTGGGTGTTAATTTATCGAAGTCTAAATCATCAGCACTTTTATACTCTTGCTCTGATAGTTTTTTTGCTGAAGCTTGGAGCGGGTGGCGTTTGCTGGCATCCGTAGTCGGGTACTTGATAGTCATTGTGTTTTCCGAATCGAAACGACGTTAGATCCCATACACAGGGCTTCAACAGAGTCAGCCCATTCCTGCATCATCTTTCTTCGCTGAGGTAGGTAATGGGCATGATTGTATGTATCGCGGATCTCGTCCTGATCGCCGTGGGCCAACTGGCGCTCGATCCAATCACGGTTATAGCCTCGGCTGTTCAACTCAGTGCTCAATAGATGGCGAAAACCATGGCCCGTCTGACGACCTTCGTAGCCGATCTGGCGCAGCGCTTTATTTACAGTGTTCTCCGACTGAGGCCGCTCACGGTTGTTACGGCCAGGGAACAGGATCGGATACGTGCCGGTGATTTGCTCCAACTGCGCCAGCAGCGTCAGTGCCTGCTGCGGGAGCGGAACAATGTGCGATCGCCTGGCTTTCATGCGCTCTGCGGGAATTGTCCAGGTGGCCGACGTCAGATCGAACTCTGCCCATGGCGCGTGCCTTAGTTCACCTGGGCGAACGCCTGTGAGCAGTAGCAACCGGATTGCCAAGCGCGTCGTAGGATCGCACTTGCCAGCGTCCAATTTGCGTAAGAGCTCCGGCAAATCAGAAAGCGGAACGTGCGGGTGATGCTGCGTCCGAGGTGCGACAGCCGCGACCACGTCGAGGTCAGTTGCTGGGTTGGCTTCTACAGCACCCTTGGCCAGGCCGTAACGGAATATTTGGCTGAGCCACTGGCGGATCTTGGTGGCCACATTGAAAGCGCCGCGCTTCTCAACCTTGCGGACAAGCGCCACCAGGTCGGGCCGTTTGATCTCATCCAACGGCCGTTGCCCAAGGATAGGAAGGATGTCGGATTCCAGATACAGCATTGCCTTCGCTGCGGTAGACGGAGCCCATCGAGGGCTGTTGTATGCGTGCCACTCGCGCGCAAGGTCTTCGAACCGATGGACGTGTGCGGCCTGGGCGCGCTTCTCGGCCTGTTTGTGCGCGGCGGGGTCAATCCCGTTAGCGAGCTGGCGGCGGGCATCCTCGCGGCGCTCGCGTGCTTTAGCTAAGGTGATAGTAGGGTAGGGGCCCAGACCTATCATCTTGGCCTTGCCGCCGAACCTATAGCGCAGACGCCACAGCTTTGAGCCGCTGGGCGTTATCTCCAAGCAAAGGCCGGCTGTATCAGCCAGGCGGTAAAGCTTGTCGCGGGGCTTGGCGGTGCGAGCGGCGGTGTCTGTGAGAGCCACGGCGGGTGCCTCAATGCGGTCAGAATGTGAGTAGATTTCTAGACCGAACTCGGCCTACTCACGAATCTACTCACATATCTTTGGGCTTACAAGGGATTCGCCGGGAACGCTGGGCACAAAAAAACCGGCGCGGTGGCCGGTTTTGTTGAGGTTCAGGGTCTGGTAGGGACCGCTGGATACTACTGTTTGGTGCCCCGAGGGAGAATCGAACTCCCACTTCTTTCGAAAACGGATTTTGAATCCGCCGCGTCTACCAATTCCGCCATCAGGGCTCAATGGCGGCGAAGTATAGAGATGAGCCTACCGTTGGTCAATCATGTTTCATGGTCAATTTTCACTTATTCGGCTAAACTTCCCGGCCCTGCTAGACGAACCCCATCATGCGTGTCGCTGACTTTACCTTCGAGCTCCCGGATTCATTGATCGCTCGCCATCCTTTGGCGGAGCGACGCAGCAGCCGTTTGCTGACCCTCGACGGGCCAAGCGGCGCGCTGGCACACCGCCAATTCACAGATTTGCTGGAGCATTTGCGCCCTGGCGATCTGATGGTCTTCAACAATACCCGGGTGATTCCGGCGCGGCTGTTCGGGCAGAAAGCCTCGGGCGGCAAGCTGGAAATTTTGGTCGAGCGCGTTCTCGATCAGCACCGTGTGCTGGCCCATGTGCGCTCCAGCAAGTCGCCCAAGCCGGGTTCGACGATCCTCATCGATGGCGGTGGCGAGGCCGAGATGGTCGCGCGCCATGATGCGTTGTTCGAACTGCGCTTTGCCGAGCCGGTGCTGCCGCTGCTCGAGCGCGTCGGGCACATGCCATTGCCTCCTTATATAGACCGCCCGGATGACGATGCCGACCGCGAGCGTTATCAGACCGTGTATGCCCAGCGCGCCGGTGCGGTGGCGGCACCGACGGCAGGTCTGCATTTCGATCAGACCATGATGGACGCGATTGCCGAGAAGGGCGTCGAGACCGCATTCGTGACGCTGCACGTCGGCGCGGGTACGTTCCAGCCGGTGCGCGTCGAGCGCATTGAAGATCACCACATGCACAATGAGTGGCTTGAAGTTACTCAGGAAGTGGTCGACGCCGTGGCGGCGTGTCGCGCACGCGGCGGTCGGGTCATCGCCGTGGGCACGACCAGCGTGCGTTCGCTGGAAAGTGCCGCACGCGATGGCGTGCTCAAGCCCTTCAGCGGTGACACCGATATCTTTATCTACCCGGGCCGACCTTTTCATGTGGTCGACGCGCTGGTCACCAACTTCCATCTGCCGGAATCGACGCTGTTGATGCTGGTCTCGGCATTCGCCGGTTATCCCGAAACTATGGCGGCCTACGCGGCTGCGGTGGAGCACGGTTACCGCTTCTTCAGTTACGGGGATGCCATGTTCATCACCCGCAATCCCGCGCCGACCGCTCCCGGGGAATCCACCCCGACGGACTCGGCCCCAGAGGATCACGCATGAGTCGCACCTGTCGTATGTCTTTCGAGCTGCTGGCCACTGATGGCAAAGCGCGTCGCGGTCGTCTGACCTTTCCTCGCGGCGTTGTCGAAACGCCTGCGTTCATGCCGGTCGGCACCTACGGCACGGTCAAGGGCATGCTGCCTCGGGACATCGAGGCCACCGGCGCTCAGATGATCCTCGGCAACACCTTCCACCTGTGGCTGCGTCCGGGCACTGAAGTCATCAAGGGCCACGGCGACCTTCACGATTTCATGCAGTGGAAAGGCCCGATTCTGACCGACTCCGGCGGTTTCCAGGTGTTCAGCCTGGGCGCGATGCGCAAGATCAAGGAGGAAGGCGTGACCTTCGCCTCTCCGGTTGACGGCGCAAAAGTGTTCATGGGGCCTGAAGAGTCGATGCAGGTTCAGCGCGACCTCGGTTCCGACGTCGTGATGATCTTTGACGAATGCACGCCGTATCCTGCGGACGAAGAGGTTGCGCGCACCTCCATGGAGTTGTCGCTGCGCTGGGCCAAGCGCTCCAAGATCGCGCACGGCGAGAACACCGCGGCGCTGTTCGGCATCGTTCAGGGCGGCATGCACGAGAACCTGCGCATGCGCTCCCTCGAAGGCCTGAACGAACTCGACTTTGACGGCCTGGCGATTGGCGGCCTGTCGGTCGGCGAGCCCAAGGACGAGATGATCAAGGTGCTGGACTACCTGCCGGGCCGCATGCCCGCTGACAAACCTCGTTACCTTATGGGTGTAGGCAAGCCGGAGGACCTGGTTGAAGGTGTCCGCCGCGGCGTCGACATGTTCGACTGCGTGATGCCTACGCGCAATGCGCGCAACGGTCATCTGTTCATCGACACCGGTGTGCTGAAAATCCGTAATGCGTTTCATCGTTACGATGAGTCGCCGCTGGATCCGACCTGCGATTGCTACACCTGCAAAAACTTCTCCCGCGCCTATCTGCATCACCTGGACAAGTGCGGCGAAATGCTGGGTAGCATGCTCAATACGATCCACAATTTGCGCCATTACCAGCTGCTTATGGCTGGTTTGCGCGAGGCTATTCAACAAGGTACATTGGCCGCCTTTGTCGACACGTTCTATGCCAAACGCGGGCTTGTGACGCCGTTACTGGACTGAGCGACATCCGGTCTTTCGCTTCCTATTATTAAAATATGCAACTGGAGTGTTAAATGAGCTTTTTCATCTCTTCCGCTTTCGCGGATGCGGCTGCCCCTGCTGCTGCAGGCCCTATGGGCGGCGGCTTCGAGTGGATTTTCCTGGTCGGCTTTCTGGTCATCTTCTACCTGATGATCTGGCGTCCACAGGCCAAGCGCGCCAAAGAGCAAAAGAACTTGCTGGGCAACTTGCAGAAGGGCGATGAAGTCGTCACTACCGGCGGTATCGCGGGCAAGATCAATAAAGTGACTGATGACTTCGTTGTTATCGAAGTGTCCGACACCGTAGAGCTGAAGATCCAGAAGGGCGCAATCGCTGCCACCCTGCCCAAGGGCACTCTGAAAGCCATCTGATTCCAGTCTTTTACCAATCGACGGGGCGCGCAAGGCGCCCCGCGTTATAAGCAGGCGGCGTGATGTTGAACAAATACCCTCTGTGGAAATACATCCTGATCCTGGCAGTGCTGGTGATCGGTTTTATTTATTCCGCACCCAATCTCTACCCTGATGACCCGGCTATCCAAGTCAGTGGCGCAAGCACTGCGCTGCAGGTCAACCAGGCTGATCTGGATCGCGTAAGCAAGGCGCTTACCGATGCTGGCATCGCGGTCAAGGGCGCGTCTCTGGCCGAGAATGGCAAGGGCGGTTTGTTGCGTCTGACCAAACAGGAAGACCAGCTGCCAGCCAAAGATGTCGCACGCAAGGCGCTGGGCGATGACTACGTTGTTGCGCTCAACCTGGCTCAGACCACGCCGAAATGGCTTCGCAGCATTGGCGCTACGCCGATGAAGCTGGGTCTCGACCTGTCCGGTGGCGTGCACTTCCTGCTCGAAGTCGACATGGATAAGGCGCTCAGTGCGCGCCTGAATGTCTACGAAGGCGAAGTGAAGAGCCTGCTGCGCAAGGAAAAAGTGCGTTATCGCAGCCTTCCGCAAGATAACGGCGCCATCCAGCTGGGCTTCAGCGATGCTGATACCCGCGAACAGGCCCGTGCGCTGATCCGTAAGGACTACACCGATTTCGATATCACCACGAGCGATCGCGGCGAGATGCCGATCCTGCGCCTGGCCATGACCCCAGCCAAGATCGCTGAAATCCGCGAATACTCGATCAAGCAAAACCTGACCACCGTGCGTAACCGGGTCAACGAGCTGGGCGTCGCCGAGCCGCTGGTTCAGCGTCAGGGCGCCAACCGCATCGTGGTTGAGCTGCCAGGTGTTCAAGACACCGCCGAAGCCAAGCGTATTCTCGGCAAGACCGCCAACCTTGAGTTCCGTCTGGGCGCAGGTCCCGACGACAACAAAGCCACTACCGAGATGTTCGAGTTCCGCGAAGGCGGTCGTCCTGCGGCGCCGGTCGAGCGTGGTCTGATCATCACCGGTGACCAGGTGACTGACGCCAAGGCCGGCTTTGACGAGCACGGCCGTCCTCAGGTGAACATCAAGCTGGACGGCCATGGTGGTGATCTGATGAGCCGCGCCACCCGCGCGAACGTCGGTCGCAGCATGGCAGTGATTTTCATCGAGCAGAAGCCGACCACCACCTACACCAAGCAGATGGTCAACGGCGTCGAAAAAGATGTGCCGGTCCAGACGTTCAAGGAAGAGAAGAAGATCATCAGCCTGGCGACCATTCAGTCGCCGCTGGGTGCTCAATTCCGCATCACCGGCCTGAACGGCGCGGGTGAGTCTTCCGAGCTGGCGCTGCTGCTGCGTGCCGGTGGTCTGGCTGCACCAATGTACTTCGCTGAAGAGCGCACCATTGGCCCGAGCCTGGGTGCCGACAACATCACCAAGGGTATTGATGCATCCCTGTGGGGCATGCTGTTCGTCTCGCTGTTCATCCTCGCCATCTACCGTTTCTTCGGTCTGATCGCGACGGTGGCGCTGGCCTTCAACATGGTCATGCTGCTGGCACTGATGTCGCTGCTGGGTGCAACGCTGACCCTGCCAGGCATCGCCGGTATCGTCTTGACGATGGGTATGGCGGTCGATGCGAACGTGCTGATCTTCTCGCGGATTCGTGAAGAGATTGCCAACGGCATGACGGTCCAGCGTGCGATCAACGAAGGCTTCGACCGCGCGTATACCGCGATCCTCGACGCCAACCTGACGACGCTGCTGGTCGGCGGCATTCTCTTCGCGATGGGCACAGGCCCGGTGAAGGGTTTTGCGGTCACCATGTCCCTCGGGATCTTTACCTCGATGTTCACAGCCATCATGGTGACCCGCGCAATGGTCAACCTGATCTTTGGCGGTCGTGACTTCAAGAAGTTGTGGATTTAAGGGGCTGCCATGAAACGTACGATCAACTTCATGGGCGTTCGCAACATTGCGTTCGCCATTACCATGCTTCTTACCGTTCTGGCGTTGTTCAGCTGGTTCTATAAAGGGCTGAACTTCGGTCTGGATTTCACTGGCGGCACGCTGATCGAGCTGACCTACGAGCGTCCGGCCGATCTGCACAAAGTGCGCGAAGAGCTGGTTGCGTCGGGTTACACCGAAGCCGTCGTGCAAAGCTTCGGTGCGACCACCGATCTGCTCGTTCGTATGCCGGGTGAAGATCCGCAGCTGGGCAGCCAGGTTGCCGAAGCGCTGCGCAAGACAGGTGCCGATAACCCGGTGACCGTCAAGCGCGTCGAGTTCGTCGGTCCGCAAGTGGGTGAAGAGCTTCGCGACCAGGGCGGGCTCGGCATGCTGCTGGCGCTGGGCGGCGTTCTCATTTACCTGGCCTTCCGCTTCCAGTGGAAGTTCGCAGTGGGTGCCATCGTCTCGCTGATTCACGACGTGGTGGTGACGATGGGTATCCTGTCGTTCTTCCAGGTGACCTTCGATCTGACTGTACTGGCTGCAGTGCTGGCGATCATCGGTTACTCGCTCAACGACACCATTGTGGTATTCGACCGGGTTCGCGAGAACTTCCGTCTGCTGCGCAAGGCTTCGCTGATCGAGAACATCAACATCTCCACCACGCAGACGTTGCTGCGGACCATGGCCACCTCGATCTCCACCTTGCTGGCGATCGTCGCGCTGTGGATCTTCGGCGGCGATAGCCTGCACGGGTTCTCGGTGGCGCTGTTCATTGGTGTTCTGGCGGGTACTTACTCGTCTATCTACATCGCCAACGTGGTGCTGATCTGGCTGAACCTGCGCAGCGAAGACTTGCTGCCACCGGTCACCGTCGACAAGGTGGATGACCGTCCGTAACCGATACTGGTAACCGGCCATCACTTAAAAAGGCGCGAGTATGAACTCGCGCCTTTTTTTATGCTCCAAGGCTGGGAGTAGCGCGAGCAATCGCGCTGAATATCGTCAGGAGGTTCACGTGAACAAGTCGTTGCTTATTGGTGCAGTATTGGGTGCTGTCGGTGTAACCGCCGGTGGTGCTTTGGCCACCTATAGCCTCGTAAAACAAAGCGGCCCAGAGTACGCAGACGTACTTGCCGTCGAGCCTGTGAAAGAACAAATCAAGACCCCGCGCCAAGTCTGCAAGGACGTTGCCGTCACTCACCGCGCGCCGGTGAAGGACGAGCATCAAATCGTGGGGAGTGTCATCGGTGCCGTAGCGGGTGGCCTGCTCGGCAACCAGGTCGGTGGCGGTACTGGCAAGAAGATTGCCACGGTCGCCGGTGCGGTCGGTGGTGGTTACGCCGGTAACAAGGTTCAGGAAGGCATGCAGAACCGCGATACCTACACAACGACCGAGTCGCGCTGCAACACCGTCAACGACATCAGCGACAAGGTGGTTGGCTACAACGTGAAGTACAAGCTCAACGACAAAGTTGGGCAGGTTCGTATGGACCGTGATCCAGGTAGCCAGATCCCCGTCAACAAGGACGGTCAGCTGGAGTTGAGTCAGGCGGGCCAGTAATAGCCTGTAGAGCTAATCAAAAAAAGCACCTTCGGGTGCTTTTTTGTTGCCCAGAGCACAGGCGTTCGGGCACAAAAAAAACCGGCACATGGCCGGTTTTTTGTACAGCGTGCTCGGCTTAGCGCTTCAGCGAAGCCGGCACGAACGGAGCGATCGAGGTGAGGACCGCTTTGAAGCATTTGGTGTTGCCGGCAACGATGTGGCCTTTTTCAAGGAAGTCGTGACCGCCGTTGAAATCGCTGACCAGACCGCCTGCTTCCTGAATGAGCAGGGCGCCTGCGGCCATGTCCCACTCCGACAGACCCGATTCCCAGAACGCATCGAAACGGCCTGCAGCCACGTAGGCCAGATCCAGGCTCGCAGCGCCGGCGCGACGGATACCGGCAGTCTGGCCCACCAGCGAACGGAACATGTTCATGTAGTTGTCGAGGTTATCGAGCTGGTTCTCGCGGAACGGGAAACCAGTGCCGAGCAGTGCGCCTTCAAGGCTCTTGCGCGGGCTGACACGCAGACGACGGCCGTTCAGGGCAGCGCCACGACCGCGGCTTGCGGTGAACTCTTCCTGGCGGACCGGATCCAGAACAACAGCGTGTTCAAGACGGCCGCGGTATTTGCACGCGATACTGACAGCAAAGTGAGGAACGCCACGCACGAAGTTGGTGGTGCCGTCGAGCGGATCGATGATCCAGAGGTAGTCGGTGCCTTCGCCGCTGCCTTCATGCAGGCCGCTTTCTTCGCCAAGGATGCCGTGGGTTGGATACGCCTTGCGCAATGCAGTGATGATGCTCTGCTCGGCGGCGCGATCGATTTCGGTTACGTAATCTTTCGCGTCTTTTTCGTCGACCTTGATGGTATCCAGGCGCTCGATGGAGCGGAAAATCAATTCGCTGGCGCTGCGGGCGGCGCGCAGCGCGATATTCAGCATGGGCTGCATGGATGGATCACCTAGGTCGTTAAAGAGAGCCGGCCATTCTATTGGTTCTCTTGGATGATTTCCAGCGCGAGTGCAGACTTTGCCGCGCGTCCGGTCGGCTTGGCGTGCGCAGGTCAGCGGTGCCCTATCACCTTTTAGTGGCGCATCCCGTGCGTGACGCGCAAGGTTCGTGGCGCCGATGGAAGCGCTTCTGTAACATTCGTCCCCCTTTTCACCTGCTAGCGAGACTTCACCAGTGCTGCAAAATATTCGTGTCGTCCTGGTCGGTACCAGTCATCCCGGAAATATCGGTGGCGCCGCGCGCGCCATGAAAAACATGGGCCTTTCGCGTCTGGTGCTGGTTGATCCCGCCATGTTTCCCCACCATGAAGCCGATGCGCGGGCGTCTGGCGCGGGCGACATCCTGGAAGGCGCGCAGGTCGTGGCGACGCTGGAAGATGCGTTGGCAGGCTGCAACCTGGTATTGGGCACCAGTGCCCGAGATCGCCGCATTCCCTGGCCGCTGCTCGACCCTCGCGAAGCGGGCGTCAAGACCGTGGAGCACGCCGCGCTGGGCGAAGAGATCGCACTGGTGTTCGGCCGTGAATACGCCGGCCTCACCAATGAAGAGCTGCAGCGCTGCCATTACCACGTGCACATTCCTTCGGACCCGGAATTCAGTTCGTTGAATCTGGCTGCCGCCGTGCAGGTGTTGAGTTACGAAACCCGCATGGCTTGGCTCGCGGCTGACGGGCAGGCAAGCAAGGTGGAGAAGTTCGAGGTCAACTCGGTGCGCAGTACCGAGCTGGCCACCATGGATGAGATGGAGAAATTCTATGAGCATCTTCAGTCCACACTGGTCACGATCGGCTTCCTTGATCCCGAGAAGCCGCGCCATCTGATGGCCCGGCTGCGTCGTCTATACGGGCGCTCTGCGGTCAATCGATCCGAGATGAGCATCTTGCGCGGCATCCTCACCGAGACCCAGAAAGCGGCCAACGGCGAACCCTACAAGCGGAAGGATCGGTGATGTTCGAGCGTCTGCGGGAAGACATCCAAAGCGTGTTCCATCGTGACCCGGCGGCACGAAATGCCTTTGAAGTGCTCACCTGCTATCCCGGCATGCACGCGATCTGGCTGCATCGGCTGTCCGGCTGGCTGTGGCGCAACGACCTGAAGTGGCCAGCGCGCATGGTTTCCAACTTCGGTCGCTGGCTGACCGGCATTGAAATCCATCCGGGCGCTAAAGTCGGCCGGCGTTTTTTCATCGATCACGGTATGGGCATCGTCATCGGCGAGACCGCCGAGATCGGCGATGACGTGACCCTTTACCAAGGCGTGACGCTGGGCGGCACAAGTTGGAACAAGGGTAAACGCCATCCGACTCTGGAGTCCGGTGTCGTGGTCGGTGCGGGTGCGAAGGTACTCGGGCCATTCACAGTGGGTGCCGGGGCGAAGGTCGGTTCCAACGCGGTGGTGACCAAGCCTGTGCCGGCGGGTGCGACTGTGGTGGGCATTCCCGGACGAATCATCGTCAAGTCTGACGACGAGGCCGAAGCCAAGCGCAAGGCGATCGCCGAAAAGCTCGGCTTCGATGCCTACGGCGTCAGCGAGGACATGCCTGATCCAGTGGCGCGCGCGATCGGGCAGTTGCTCGATCACCTGCAAGCGATGGACGTTCGTGTGGAAGACATGGGCAAGGCATTGAAGAGCCTGGGCGGCGAATATCGCGAGAAGGAATTGCCGGAGTTGCGTCAGGAAGTCTTCGACTGCATGAAAGAGCCTCGCCAGGCTGATGCTCCCCGGAAATGAAGCAGCGGCGCGGTTGCAGGCGGCACATGTGCCAATCCCCGCCGCGTTTTGCTATGATGCGGCCGCGATTTTGCGGGTAATCCCGACTGTTCCACTAGGTCTTATAGTTGACTTAAATACTCGGGAATAGCATACTCGCCCTCATTCCGAACCTCCGCGGTACACGCCATGCGACTGACTACAAAAGGCCGATACGCTGTCACTGCCATGCTCGATCTGGCATTGCATGCGCAGCATGGGCCAGTGTCCCTGGCCGATATCTCCGAGCGGCAAGGGATTTCCCTTTCCTACCTCGAGCAACTGTTCGCCAAGCTGCGCCGCGGCAACCTTGTTTCCAGCGTACGCGGTCCCGGCGGCGGTTATCAGTTGTCCCGCGACATGCAGGGCATTCAGGTGGCGCAGGTGATCGACGCGGTCAACGAATCGGTTGACGCGACGCGCTGCCAGGGGCTCGGTGATTGCCATGCTGGCGACACCTGTCTGACCCACCACTTGTGGTGCGACCTCAGTCAGCAGATTCACGAATTTCTAAGCGGTATCAGCCTGGCCGACCTCGTCACTCGCCGTGAAGTGCAAGAAGTCGCCCAACGTCAGGATCTGCGCCGTTGCGGTAGCAAGACGCAGCCACTGGACAAGATTGAAACATCCGCCGTTGAGTGAACGCAGATGAACGCGCGGCGCGCCTGCCCGATAGGAGATATTCAATGAGATTGCCGATTTACCTCGATTATTCCGCAACCACCCCGGTCGATCCGCGTGTTGCGCAGAAAATGAGCGACTGTTTGCTGGTGGATGGCAACTTCGGTAACCCGGCGTCGCGCTCCCACGTCTTTGGCTGGAAGGCTGAAGAGGCGGTAGAGAACGCGCGTCGTCAGGTCGCTGATCTGGTCAATGCCGACCCGCGCGAAATCGTATGGACTTCCGGTGCAACCGAGTCCAACAACCTCGCGATCAAGGGTGCTGCGCATTTCTATGCCTCCAAAGGCAAGCACCTGATCACCAGCAAAATCGAACACAAAGCCGTGCTCGACACCATGCGTCAGCTTGAGCGTGAAGGCTTTGAAGTCACCTACCTCGAGCCGACCGAAGATGGCCTGATCACTCCGGCCATGATCGAAGCTGTCCTGCGCGACGACACCGTTCTGGTCTCGATCATGCACGTCAACAACGAGATCGGTACGGTCAACGACATCGCAGCGATTGGCGAGATGACCCGTTCCCGCGGTGTTCTCTTTCACGTCGACGCAGCGCAGGCCACCGGCAAGGTTGAAATTGACCTGGCCAACCTCAAAGTTGATCTGATGTCGTTCTCGGCCCACAAGACCTACGGTCCTAAAGGCATTGGCGCACTGTGGGTCAGCCGCAAGCCACGTGTTCGCATCGAAGCCGAAATGCACGGTGGCGGTCACGAGCGTGGCATGCGTTCCGGTACGCTGGCGACGCACCAGATCGTTGGCATGGGCGAAGCGTTCCGTGTTGCCAAGGAAGACATGGCTGCCGAGAACGTTCGCATCAAAGCCTTGAGTGATCGCTTCTATCAGCAGGTTGCGCATCTGGAAGAGTTGTACGTCAACGGCAGCATGACTGCCCGTGTGCCGCACAATCTCAACCTGAGCTTCAACTATGTGGAAGGCGAGTCGCTGATCATGGCGCTTAAGGATCTGGCGGTATCGTCCGGCTCCGCATGCACCTCGGCTTCGCTCGAACCTTCCTACGTGCTGCGCGCTCTCGGTCGTAACGATGAGCTGGCACACAGCTCGATCCGTTTCACCTTCGGTCGCTTCACCACTGAAGAAGAGATCGACTACGCCGCGCAGAAAGTCTGCGAGGCTGTCACCAAGCTGCGCGCCTTGTCGCCGCTGTGGGACATGTTCAAAGACGGCGTCGACATCTCCAAGATCGAGTGGGCGGCGCACTAATTCAAAGTCGCCATTTCATGCGGCACTTTGAAAACCGGGTTTTCCAAGTGTCGTGAGAGCGACGTGTTGTATCTGATGAGGATTGCACCATGGCTTACAGCGAAAAGGTCATCGACCACTACGAAAATCCCCGCAACGTCGGCAAGATGAATGCGGAAGACCCTGATGTCGGCACCGGCATGGTCGGCGCGCCGGCATGCGGCGACGTCATGCGTCTGCAGATCAAGGTCAACGAACAAGGCATCATTGAGGACGCCAAGTTCAAGACCTACGGTTGCGGCTCTGCCATCGCGTCGAGCTCCCTGGCCACCGAGTGGATGAAGGGCAAGACTCTGGATGAAGCAGAGACCATCAAGAACACTCAGCTGGCTGAAGAACTGGCCCTGCCGCCAGTGAAAATCCACTGCTCCGTGCTCGCTGAAGACGCCATCAAGGCGGCCGTTCGCGACTACAAGCAGAAGAAAGGCCTGCTCTAAGCAGAGTCTGTTCCGCTGCGTTAAGTAACTTGCGTGAGGTAAGGAGTTCCGATGGCTATCAGCATGACCGAAGCGGCCGCCAACCATGTACGCCGCTCCCTCGATGGGCGTGGCAAGGGTGACGGCATTCGTCTGGGCGTTCGCACGACCGGTTGTTCAGGCCTTGCCTACGTGCTTGAGTTCGTCGATGAGCCGGAAAGCGAAGACACGGTGTTCGAGTATCACGGCGTCAAGGTGATCATCGATCCCAAGAGCCTGGTCTATCTTGACGGCACCGAGCTCGATTTCGTCAAGGAAGGGTTGAACGAAGGCTTCAAGTTCAACAATCCCAACTCGCGCGGTGAATGTGGCTGCGGCGAAAGCTTCAACGTCTGAGGCTTATTGTGGGTACTCCTTGTCACTTTGCTTTATTCGACCTGCAGCCGGGCTTCAATCTGGATCTCGACCTGCTGGCGACGCGTTACCGTGAGCTTGCCCGGAGCGTGCACCCCGACCGTTTTGCCGACGCCCCCGAGGCTGAGCAACGGGTTGCGCTGGAGCGCTCTGCCAGTCTGAACGACGCCTACCAAACGCTGAAGAATGCGCCCAAAAGGGCGCGTTACCTGCTCGCGCTGAAGGGCGAAGTTCCGCTGGAAGTCACCGTCCAGGATCCCGAGTTTCTGATGCAGCAGATGCAGTGGCGCGAAGAGCTCGAAGATCTTCAGGACGACGCGGATCTGGCGGGTGTCGCGGTATTCAAGCGCCGGCTCAAGGTTGCCCAGGAAGAACTGAACGAAAGCTTCGCGGCTTGTTGGGACGATGCTGCACAGCGAGAGCAGGCCGAAAGGCTGATGCGTCGCATGCAGTTCCTCGACAAGCTCTCCTACGAAGTGCGCCAGCTCGAAGAGCGCCTCGACGATTAACCCCGCGCCGTCCTTCTGGGGCGGCACGCCAGTGATATCAGAAAAGCAATGGCTCTACTGCAGATCGCCGAACCCGGCCAAGCTCCAAAACCTCATCAGCGTCGCCTGGCTGTCGGGATTGACCTCGGCACCACCAATTCGCTGGTGGCTGCCCTGCGCAGCGGCATCAGTGAGCCGCTTCCCGACGCAAACGGTCAGGTCATCCTGCCGTCTGCCGTTCGCTATCACGCCGAGCGCGTCGAAGTGGGCCAGTCGGCCAAGGACGCTGCGGCGACCGATCCGCTGAACACCATCATTTCCGTCAAACGCCTTATGGGTCGCGGGATCTCCGATGTGAAGCATTTGGGTGGGCAGTTGCCCTACCGTTTCACCGGTGGCGAGTCGCATATGCCGTTCATTGAGACGGTGCAGGGCCCGAAGAGCCCGGTTGAAGTGTCGGCTGACATCCTCAAGGTGCTGCGTCAGCGCGCTGAAGAAACACTGGGTGGCGAGCTGGTCGGCGCGGTCATCACCGTTCCTGCCTATTTCGATGACGCTCAGCGTCAGGCCACCAAAGACGCCGCGAAGCTGGCGGGTCTGACCGTCCTGCGCCTGCTCAACGAACCCACTGCAGCTGCCGTGGCGTATGGCCTGGATCAGAACGCCGAAGGCGTGGTCGCCATTTACGATCTGGGCGGCGGCACATTCGACATCTCGATCCTGCGGCTGACCGGCGGCGTGTTTGAAGTCATGGCCACCGGCGGCGACAGCGCGCTGGGCGGTGATGATTTCGACCACGCCATCGCGACGTGGATCATTGTTGAAGCCGGTCTGTCCGATGACCTCGATCCGGCTGCCCAGCGCCGTTTGATGCAGACGGCGTGCGCGGCGAAAGAATCCCTGACTGACGCCGATTCGGTCGAAGTCATCCATGGCGACTGGCAGGGCGTACTGACCCGCGGCGCATTCGATGCCCTTATCGAGCCGATGATCGCCCGCAGCCTTAAAGCCTGCCGTCGTGCCGTTCGCGATTGCGGCATCGAGCTGGATGAAGTCGAAGCCGTGGTCATGGTGGGCGGTTCCACCCGTGTCCCGCGTGTTCGCGAAGCCGTTGCCGAGCTGTTCGGCCGTCAGCCGTTGACCGAGATCGACCCGGATCAGGTAGTCGCCATCGGCGCTGCAATCCAGGCCGATACGCTGGCAGGCAACAAGCGTGATGGCGGCGAGTTGCTGCTGCTCGACGTGATCCCGTTGTCCCTGGGGCTGGAGACCATGGGCGGCCTGATGGAAAAGGTCATTCCGCGCAACACCACGATCCCGGTGGCCCGCGCCCAGGAGTTCACCACTTACAAAGACGGCCAGTCGGCCATGATGATCCACGTGCTGCAAGGCGAGCGTGAACTGATCAGCGACTGCCGTTCTCTGGCACGCTTCGACCTGCGTGGCATTCCCGCGATGGTCGCCGGCGCTGCGAAAATCCGCGTGACCTTCCAGGTCGACGCCGATGGCCTGCTCAGCGTGTCCGCCCGCGAGCTGGCTTCGGGCGTTGAGTCGAGCATTCAGGTCAAGCCTTCGTATGGCCTGACTGATGGCGAAATCACCCGCATGCTCAAGGATTCGTTCCAGTACGCCAGCGATGACATGGTGGCTCGCGCGCTGCGTGAACAGCAGGTCGACGCTCAGCGTTTGCTCGAGGCGGTCGAAGGCGCGTTGCAGGCTGATGGCGAGCGCTTGCTCGATGCCGAAGAGCGCATGGTCATCGACCTGCAGATGGAAGAACTTCGTGAATTGATGAAGGGCGATGACGGTCCGGCCATCGAGCTGCAGACCAAGCGTCTGTCGCAGGTGACCGATGCGTTCGCCGCCCGCCGCCTTGACTCGACGGTGAAAGCCGCGCTGTCAGGGCGCAACCTGAATGAGATTGAGGAATAACTGATGCCGCAGGTTACATTTCTGCCACACGCCGAGCATTGCCCGGACGGGATGGTTGTCGAGGCTGAAGTCGGCAAGTCGATTCTGGAACTCGCCCACGATCATCACATCGAGATCGAAAGCGCGTGCGGCGGCGTCTGCGCCTGCACCACTTGTCACTGCATCATTCGTGTGGGGTTCAACTCCCTCGAGGAAGCGGACGAGCTGGAAGAGGACTATCTTGATCGTGCGTGGGGTCTGGAAGCGCAGTCTCGCCTGGCGTGCCAGGCCAAGGTCGGTACGGAAGACCTGACTGTTGAGATCCCGAAATATTCGCTTAACCACGCTGCCGAAGCGCCGCACTGATCGAGAAGCTGTCATGAGTTACGGTTGGAATGACGTACAACGCATCGCTGAAGAACTCGCCGAGACCCATCCCGGCGTCGACCCGTATTCAGTAGGGTTTACCAAGCTGCAACTGATGATCAAGCAACTGCCGGATTTTGACGACACTTCTGGCCGCGTCGGCGAGAAAGTGCTCGAGGCGGTCCAGACGCTCTGGGCCGACGAAATCGACTGATCAGATTTGCACGTTAGGCAATAACATCAAACCCGCGTATAATTCGCGGGTTTAATTTTTCGCAATAATCACTGCTTCTGGAGTTACACCATGGCTGTTCAACGTACTTTCTCGATCATCAAGCCTGATGCTGTTGCCAAAAACGTCATCGGCGAGATCACCACCCGTTTCGAAAAAGCCGGTCTGCGCGTTGTCGCTTCGAAACTGAAGCAACTGTCCAAAGCCGAAGCAGAAGGTTTCTACGCTGAGCACAGCGCTCGTGGTTTCTTCGGTGATCTGGTTGCATTCATGATCTCCGGCCCGGTTGTCGTGCAGGTTCTGGAAGGCGAAAACGCTATCGCTCTGAACCGCGAACTGATGGGCGCTACCAACCCTAAAGAAGCCGCTGCCGGCACCATCCGTGCTGACTTCGCTGATTCCATCGACGCCAACGCTGTTCACGGCTCCGACTCCGAAGCCGCTGCTGCTCGTGAAATCTCGTACTTCTTCGCTGCTACCGAGGTAACCACTCGCTAAGCTATTGCTGCGAGTGAGGGTGAATCCATGACTGAATCAACTGGCAAAATCAACCTGTTGGGTCTGACCCGGCTGGAAATGGAAAAATTCTTCGAGTCTATCGGGGAGAAACGCTTCCGCGCCGGTCAGGTCATGAAGTGGATTCACCACTTTGGCGTCGATAACTTCGACGCCATGACGAACGTCGGCAAGGCCCTGCGCGAAAAGCTGCAGAGCCGTGCCGAAATTCGCGGTCCTGAAGTCGTCAGCGAGGACATCTCCACCGACGGCACCCGCAAATGGGTCGTCCGTGTCGAGTCCGGCAGCTGCGTCGAGACCGTTTACATTCCGCAAGGCAAGCGCGGCACCCTGTGTGTCTCGTCCCAGGCGGGTTGTGCGCTGGATTGCAGTTTCTGCTCCACCGGCAAACAAGGGTTCAACAGCAACCTTACCGCCGCCGAAGTCATCGGTCAGGTGTGGATTGCCAACAAATCTTTCGGCAGTGTCCCGGCTACCGTCGACCGTGCCATCACCAACGTGGTGATGATGGGGATGGGCGAGCCATTGCTGAACTTCGACAATGTCGTTTCCGCCATGCATCTGATGATGGATGACCTGGGGTATGGCATTTCCAAGCGCCGGGTGACGCTGTCCACCTCCGGCGTGGTGCCGATGATCGATGAGCTGTCCAAGCACATCGATGTCTCGCTGGCCCTTTCGCTGCACGCGCCCAATGACGCGCTGCGCAACCAGCTGGTGCCGATCAATAAAAAGTACCCCCTGAAAATGCTCCTCGAGTCCTGCCGCAACTACATGTCTGCGTTGGGCGAAAAGCGTGTGCTGACCATCGAGTACACGCTGCTCAAGGACATCAACGACAAGCCGGAGCACGCCATCGAGATGATCGAGCTGCTCAAGGACACGCCCTGCAAGGTCAACCTGATCCCGTTCAATCCGTTTCCGCATTCGGGCTATGAACGCCCCAGCAACAACGCGATCCGTCGTTTCCAGGATCTGCTGCATCAAGCCGGCTTCAACGTCACTGTGCGTACCACGCGCGGTGAAGACATCGATGCTGCCTGCGGCCAGTTGGTCGGGCAGGTCATGGACCGCACCCGTCGCAGCGAGCGCTATATCGCCGTGCGGGAGCTCAGTGCCGATGCCGACGTGGTGCAGGTCGCTTCCGCTCGCAATTGAATGCGAATTTGACTGAGAGGATCTCTATGTCCCTGCGCGTTGCGCTGCTGCTCTGTTTTGCCACGCTGCTGGTCGGTTGTGTGTCCACCGGCAACGTCGATCCGCTGAGTACCAGCAAGGGACGTGACGAGGCTCGTCAAGCTTATGTGCAGTTGGGGTTGGGCTATCTTCAGCAAGGCCAGATGGAACGAGCCAAGGCGCCTCTGAAAAAGGCGCTCGAGCTAAACGGCTCCGATGCGGACGCCAATGCCGCGCTGGCTCTGGTGTTTCAGGCCGAGATGGAACCGGAACTGGCGAACCAGTATTACGAAAAAGCGTTGTCGGCACGTTCCAAAGATGCGCGAATCCTCAACAATTACGGCAGTTTTCTCTACCAGCAAAAGCGTTACAAGGAAGCTTACGAGCGCTTCGAGCAGGCCGCTGAAGATAACCTCTACGCCGAGCGCGCCCGGGTGTTCGAAAACCTCGGCATGACGGCTGTGATGCTCGGCAATCGCGACGCTGCCCGTGAGCATTTCGACAAAGCGCTGCGCCTGGATCGTCAGCAGCCACGCGCGTTGCTGGAAATGGCTGAGTTGTCGTACGAAGACAGGCATTATGTGCCGGCGCGCGATTACTACGAGCGCTTCAGCCAGTTGAGCGAGCAGAATGCGCGAAGCCTCTTGCTCGGGACGCGGCTGGCGAAGGTGTTTGATGATCGCAACAAGGCAGCCAGTTACGGCTTGCTTCTAAAAAGACTCTATCCCGGTACGCCGGAATATCAGCAATACCTGTCGGAGCAATGATGAAAGCGGCGCATCCCGAAGTTGTAGCAGCCACTCGCACGAACCCAGGCGAAACATTGCGACAGGCCCGCGAGAGCAAGAACTGGTCGCTGCCAGATGTGGCGTTGAGGCTCAACCTCACCGTGACTTCCCTGACTCATCTGGAAGCAGGCGATTTCGACAAGCTCCCCGGTCATACCTTCGCCCGCGGCTATGTCCGTGCCTACGCCAAGCTGCTGGACCTTGATCAAGCTGCATTGGTCAGTGCGTTCGATCAGTACACCGGCACCGACGGCAAGGGCAGCAGCGTTCATGCGCTGGGCCGAATCGAAGAGCCGGTGCGCCTGTCCCACAATATCCTGCGCATCGTCAGCCTCTTGCTGCTCATCGCGTTGATCGGCGGCGGCTTCGTGTGGTGGCAGGATCAAGCCACCCTGCGCGGCAAGGAGCCGACCAATCTGGGCATGGAGCACGTCGAAGTCGAAAGCGCCGACGGCACCACCCAGATCCATCCGCTTGACGAGCCGGAAGATCAAGCTGTGGCTCAAGGTCAGACCGCGCTGCCGTTAAATAACGCCGAGCCTGCGTCCGCGCCTGAAGCGCCTGCTTCATCCAGCAGCGCGTCCAGCGGCACGGGCACTGTTGCAGGCGCTGTTGTTCCCCACAGCACATCAATCACCGCTCCGGTAATGCCTGCGCATACCGCGTCGACGCCAACCGCGCCGGTCACGACCGTAGCGCCAACGCCTGCGACAACCGCGCCCGTCAACGCCGCCCCGAGCGCAACCGCTGACGCCGCGACAGTACCGGCAGGTGCCGGCCGCGTGCAGGTTCAGTTTGTGAATGATTGCTGGACCCAGGTCACCGACGGCAATGGCAAAGTGCTGATCAGCGGTCTCAAGAAAAAAGGCGACAGTCTTGACGTCAATGGCAAGCCGCCGCTGACCCTGCGCCTGGGCTTCGCTCGCGGCGCGCAAGTGAGCTACAACGGTCAGCCGGTTGATGTGGCACCTTTCACCAGTGGCGAAACTGCTCGCCTGAAGCTAGGGCAATAAGTCATGCACGGCGAATCTCCGATCAAACGTCGCGAATCTCGTAAAATCTGGGTCGGCTCGGTGCCGGTCGGTGGCGATGCCCCGATCGCAGTGCAGAGCATGACCAACAGCGACACCAATGACGTCGCGGCCACGGTGGCGCAGATCAACCGTCTGGAAGCCGCCGGCGTGGACATCGTCCGCGTCTCGGTGCCGGACATGGACGCTGCCGAGGCCTTTGGCCGTATCAAGCAGTTGGTCAAGGTCCCGCTGGTCGCGGACATCCACTTCGATTATCGAATCGCCCTGCGCGTTGCCGAGCTGGGCGTCGATTGCCTGCGCATCAACCCGGGCAACATCGGCCGCGAAGACCGCGTCCGCGCGGTGGTTGAAGCGGCCCGTGATCGCGGCATTCCGATCCGCATCGGCGTCAACGCCGGTTCGCTGGAAAAAGACCTGCAGAAGAAGTACGGCGAGCCAACGCCGGCGGCTTTGGTCGAGTCCGCGCTGCGGCACGTCGAGCATCTGGACCGTCTGGATTTCCAGGACTTCAAGGTCAGCGTCAAGGCCTCCGATGTGTTCATGGCGGTCGAGGCTTATCGCCTCCTTGCCAAACAAATCATCCAGCCATTGCACCTGGGTATCACCGAAGCGGGCGGTTTGCGCTCAGGCACAGTGAAATCGGCCGTCGGCCTAGGTATGCTGCTGGCCGAAGGGATCGGCGATACCATTCGGATTTCGCTGGCTGCCGATCCGGTTGAAGAAGTGAAGGTCGGTTACGACATCCTCAAGTCGCTGCGTCTGCGTTCCCGTGGCATCAACTTCATCGCCTGCCCGAGCTGCTCGCGGCAGAACTTCGATGTGGTCAAGACCATGAACGAGCTGGAAGGGCGCCTTGAAGATTTGCTGGTCCCGCTGGATGTTGCGGTGATCGGTTGCGTGGTAAACGGTCCCGGCGAGGCGAAAGAAGCCCACGTTGGTCTGACCGGAGGCACGCCGAACCTGATCTACATCGATGGCAAGCCGGCGCAAAAGCTGACAAATGACAATCTGGTGGAACAGCTTGAACGCTTGATCCGCCAGAGAGCGGCCGAAAAGGTCGAGGCCGACGCAGCGCTGATCGCGCGCGGCTAACCCAGTTTCCAAGGAATATTTGTGAGTAAGTCTCTGCAAGCCATTCGTGGCATGAACGACATCCTGCCGGATCAAACGCCGCTGTGGCGCTACTTCGAAGGCACCGTATCGCGTTTACTGGATAACTACGGTTATCGCCAGATCCGCATGCCGATCGTCGAGTTCACCGACCTGTTCAAACGCTCCATCGGCGAAGTCACCGACATCGTCGAAAAAGAGATGTATACCTTCGCCGACCGCAATGGCGATTCGCTGACCCTGCGCCCTGAAGGCACGGCGGCCTGCGTGCGTGCGGTCCTCGAGCACGGCATCACCGGCGGCGGTCAGGTGCAGAAACTCTGGTACATCGGCCCGATGTTCCGCCACGAGCGTCCGCAAAAAGGCCGTTATCGTCAGTTTCACCAGATCGGCGTCGAGGTGTTCAACCTCGATGGTCCGGACATCGACGCCGAGCTGATCGTCCTGACCTGGCGCCTGTGGGGCCTGCTGGGTATCCGCAATGCCGTCAAACTGGAACTCAACAGCCTGGGCACCAGTGAAGCCCGCGGCCGTTATCGTGAAGCGCTGGTCGAGTATCTCTCGGCGCGTCACGAGCAACTGGACGAAGACAGCCAACGCCGTCTGAAAACCAACCCGCTGCGTGTGCTCGATACCAAACATCCTGAAACCCAGGCTCTGCTGGCCGATGCACCCAAGCTGGCAGATTATCTTGACGACGAATCCCGGGTTCACTTCGAAGGCCTGAAGGCGCGTCTCGACGCGGCGGGCATTCCGTACGTGATCAACCCGAAGCTGGTTCGCGGCCTGGATTACTACAGCAAAACCGTATTCGAGTGGGTCACTGACCAGCTCGGCGCTCAGGGCACTGTCTGTGCGGGCGGCCGTTACGACGGTCTGGTTGAGCAGATGGGCGGCAAACCGACGTCGGGCGTGGGCTTTGCCATGGGCATCGAACGTCTGGTACTGCTGCTGGAAACCCTTGAGCAGATCCCTGAAGAGATCGCCCGTACGGTCGACGTTTACGTTTGCGCGTTCGGCGAGGCCGCCGAGCTGGCAGCGCTGACGCTGTCCGAGCGCTTGCGCGATCAGGCGCCGAACCTGCGTCTGCAAGTCAATGCCGGTGCTGGCAGCTTCAAGAGCCAGTTCAAGAAGGCCGACAAGAGCGGCGCGCTGTACGCGCTGATCCTTGGCGACGAAGAGCTGGCGCGCAAGGAAGTGGGCGTCAAGCCGCTGCGTGGTCAGGGCGAGCAACAAAATATTGCCTGGGATGCTCTGTCCGAGCACCTGGCCACCTGCATCTCGCAGGGTTGAAGCAGATAAAAGCCGATTTAGCGAATAGGAGTATTGGGGTGTCGAGTACCGATGATGATGAGCTGGTTGCCGTAAAGGACTGGTGGCAGCGTAACGGCAAGCCTCTGGTGACCGGCGGCCTGCTGGCGGTGATCGTGGTGTTGGGCTGGCAAGGCTGGCAGCGCTATCAGAACAACCAGGCGCAAGGTGCTTCGGCGCTGTATCAGCAATTACTGGAAACCGCACTGACGCCAAGCGGCCAGGCTGACGCAGGCCGTGTGGCCGAGATCGCCGGCAAGCTGAAAAGCGATTTCGGCGGCACCGCGTATGCGCAGTACGGCAGCCTGTTCGTGGCCAAAGTGGCTGTGGACACCGGCAAGCTGGATGACGCTGCGAACGAGCTCAAATCCGTGACCGACAAGCCGGCCAACGCGACCCTGGGTGAAATCGCCCGTCAGCGTCTGGCTCGTGTGCTCGCTGCACAGAACAAGGCCGAAGACGCGCTGAAGCTGCTCGACGGTCAGGCCGACACGTCGTTCGCGGCCAGCCGAGAAGAGCTGCGCGGTGACCTGCTGGTTCAGCTGGGTCGTACCGATGATGCCTACGCTGCATACAAGAAGGCCAAGGCGGCGCTTTCCGAAGAAGCGGCTGTTGGCGGTCTGCAAATGAAGCTCGACGATCTGGCGAAAGGGGATGCGTGACGTGATTCGTTGGAAACATGCAGCATTGCTGGCTCTGGCCATTCTGGCCGCGGGTTGCAGCAGCAACAGCAAAAAAGAGCTGCCTCCGGCAGAGCTCGTCGACTTCAAACAGGAAGTGACCCTGCAGAAGTTGTGGAGCCGTTCCGTCGGTGACGGTCAGGGCGACATCTACAACATGCTGGTTCCGGCCATCGACGGCGAGAACATCTACGCTGCCGATGCGAACGGTCTGGTCATGGCGATCAATCGCAGCAGCGGCGACGTGGTCTGGAAAAAAGAGCTTGAGCAACCAGTTTCCGGCGCCGTCGGCGTAGGTTTCGGTCTGGTCATGCTCGGCACGTTGCGTGGCGAAGTCATCGTCCTCGATGAGGCCACCGGCGAGCAGAAGTGGAAAGCCAAGGCGACCAGCGAAGTGCTGTCCGCTCCGGCCACCAACGGCAGTGTCGTGGTTGCCCAGACTCAGGATGACCGGGTTATCGGTTATGACGCCATCACTGGCGATCAGCGCTGGATCTACGAAAGCAGCCCGGCTGTTCTGACGCTGCGTGGCACCGGTGCGCCGATCGCGACCTCGTCGCTGGCCATCGCAGGCTTGTCCACCGGCAAGGTTGTGGCGCTGGACATCAACAACGGCGTCCCGGCCTGGGAGCAGCGCGTTGCCGTTCCGACAGGTCGTTCCGAGCTGGATCGCGTGGTCGACATCGACGGCGGCTTGCTGCTGTCCGGCAACACGCTGTACGTCGCAACCTACCAGGGTCGTGTAGCCGGTCTGGAGCTGCAGAGCGGCCGCGTGCTGTGGCAGCGTGATGCCTCAAGCTATTCGGGCGTGGCGCAAGGCTTCGGCAGCGTTTACGTCTCGCTGGCCAACGGCACCGTGGAAGGCATCGATGAGCGCTCTTCCACCGGTCTGTGGAGCAACGACTCGCTGGCCCGTCGTCAACTCGGCGCGCCGGAAGTGTTCTCCAGTTACGTCGCGGTCGGTGACATGGAAGGTTATCTGCACCTGCTGAGCCAGGTCGATGGCCATTTCGTCGCCCGTGAAAAGATTGACAGCGATGGCTTGCGTGCACGCCCGCTGGTCTCCGGCAGCACCATTTATGTCTTTGGCAACAGCGGCAAGCTGGAAGCCCTGACGATCAAGTAGTGGCTGCCTATGCTTGAGGAGGTCGTTTTTCGGCTTCCCCAGGCGGCCCCGGTTTAATGGGGCCTGCGACGCTTCGGTGTCGCTCCGAACTCCGGCCGCTGCCTTGCAGCGGCTTTTGTATTTTCTGAAATAACGAAGTGGAGAGCCGCATGGTTCCCGTAATCGCCCTGGTGGGTCGACCGAACGTCGGCAAGTCCACCTTGTTCAACCGCCTGACCAGGACTCGCGACGCCATCGTCGGCGACTTGTCCGGTCTGACCCGTGATCGCCAATACGGTGAGGCCAAGTGGCAAGGGCGCTCCTACATCCTGATCGACACCGGCGGTATCTCCGGTGATGAACACGGCATGGACGAAAAGATGGCCGAGCAGTCGCTGCTGGCCATCGAAGAAGCCGATGTCGTGTTATTCCTCGTTGACGCCAAAGCAGGCTTTACTGCCGCCGACCAGATGATTGGCGAGCACCTGCGCAAGCGCAACAAGACCTCTTACATCGTTGCCAACAAGGTCGACAACATCGACCCTGACATGGCCCGCGCGGAGTTTGCACCGCTGGGTATGGGTGACGCGATTCCGGTTGCCGGCGCTCACGGTCGCGGCATCACGCAGATGCTCGAAATCGCCCTTCGCGATTTCCCGAAAGACGCTGACGAAGTCGAAGAAGGCGAAGAAGAGGAAGTCGTCGCTGAGGGTCAGGAAGCCAAGCGCATTCCTGGACCGAGCGAGAAGGATGGCATCAAGATCGCCATCATCGGTCGTCCCAACGTCGGCAAATCGACGCTGGTCAATCGCATGCTCGGTGAAGACCGCGTTATCGTCTACGACGAGCCCGGCACCACCCGCGACAGCATCTACATCCCGTTCGAACGCAACGAGGAAAAGTACACGCTGATCGACACCGCCGGTGTGCGCAAGCGCGGCAAGATCCACGAAGAAGTCGAAAAGTTTTCCGTGGTGAAAACCCTGCAGGCGATCAAAGACTCCAACGTGGTGATCTTCGTGATGGACGCCCGCGAAGGCGTTGTCGACCACGACCTCAACCTGCTGGGCTTTGCCCTTGAGTCCGGTCGTGCACTGGTCATCGCGCTGAACAAGTGGGACGGCATGGTGCCGAGCGAGCGCGACTACGTGAAGGTCGAGCTGGAGCGTCGGTTGTTCTTCGTCGACTTCGCCGACATCCACTTCATCTCGGCGCTGCATGGCACGGGCGTGGGTAACCTGTATCAGTCGGTGCAGAACTCGTTCAAATCCGCTGTGACCCGTTGGCCAACCAGCCGCCTGACCCAGATTCTGGAAGACGCGGTCAGCGAGCACGCACCGCCGATGGTCGGCAGCCGCCGCATCAAGCTGCGTTATGCCCACTTGGGTGGCGCGAACCCGCCGTTGATCGTGATCCACGGTAACCAGGTCGAAAAAGTGCCGAAGTCGTACGTCCGGTACCTTGAGAACACCTATCGCCGTGTGCTCAAGCTGGTCGGTACGCCTATCCGCATCGAGTTCAAGGGCGGCGAGAACCCGTACGAAGGCAACAAGAACACGCTGACCGACCGCCAGGTCAACAAGAAGCGTCGGATGATGTCGCACCACAAGAAAGCCGACAAGAAGCGCCGCGACAAGCGCTGATCGTGTAACGGTCTTTCTCGGAAAAGGCGCCAGCGGCGCCTTTTTTTGTGCGCGACATCTGGGCTATCCTGCGAGTCCCCGAGCCCTTCAGGTGTCGGGAGTGGAGCAGGAAAACCCCCATGATCACCAGCAAACTGCCGAACGTTGGCACCACCATTTTTACTGTGATGTCTCAGCTTGCCGCCGAAACCGGGGCGATCAATCTGTCTCAGGGTTTTCCCGATTTCGATGGGCCTGACGCACTGCGTGAAGCCCTCTGCCGCCGAGTCATGGACGGCAACAACCAATACGCGCCGATGGCCGGCCTGCCTGCGTTGCGCGAGCAAGTCGCGGCCAAGATTGCTCGCTGCTACGGCCGTCAGGTCGGCGTCGACAGCGAAATCACCATCACGCCCGGCGCCACCCACGCCATCTTCTGCGCGATCCAGACCGTTGTGAGCGCCGGCGATGAAGTGATCGTCTTCGACCCGTGCTACGACAGTTATGCGCCGTCGGTGGAACTGGCCGGCGGGCGCACCGTGCATGTGCAGCTCAAAGACGGCGATTTCGCCATCGACTGGGAAAAGCTCGGCGCAGCGTTGAGCCCTCGCACCCGGATGATCGTCATCAACACACCGCACAATCCCAGCGGCGCGCTCATCACCCGCGATGAGCTGGATCGCCTTGCGGCATTGATCCGTGACCGGGACATTTACGTGCTCAGCGACGAGGTCTACGAGCATCTGGTGTTCGACGGCCTGCAACACGCCAGCGTACTGGCCCATGACGAACTCTATCAGCGCGCGTTTGTGGTCAGTTCGTTCGGCAAGACCTACCACGTCACCGGCTGGAAAACCGGCTACCTCGTTGCGCCGCCTGCACTGACCGCCGAAGCACGGAAGATCCATCAGTTCGTCGCATTCTGTGGTGTCACGCCGTTGCAATGGGCGTTGGCCGATTTCATGGCGGCGCATCCTGAACACGTCGACGAACTGCCGGCGTTCTATCAGGCCAAACGCGACTATTTCTGCGATCGCCTGGAAGCCTCGCGCTTCACCTTCACGCGCGCCAGCGGCACGTACTTTCAGCTCGTTGATTATTCGCAGATCCGTCCGGACCTCAACGACGTCGACATGTCGCTGTGGATGACCCGCGAGCACGGCGTGGCGAGCATTCCCATTTCGGTTTTCTATCAGAATCCGCCTGAAGGCCAGCGCCTGATCCGGCTCTGTTTTCCCAAGCGCGAGGAGACGCTGCGTCTGGCAGCGGAAAAACTATGCGCGATCTGACCACGCTGCCCAATCTGAATATCGCGCTGGTTCAGACCACGCTGGTCTGGCACGACGCCCCGGCGAACCATGCGCATTTTGAAGAACTGCTGGCCCAGGCCAGGGGCGCAGATCTGGTGATCCTGCCGGAGATGTTCACGACCGGGTTTTCCATGGAATCCGAGACGCTGGCCGAGCCCGAAGACGGCCCGACCGCTCAGTGGATACTGGCCCAGGCCAGGCAACTGAATGCGGTGGTGACCGGCAGCGTGATCATTCGCGCCGCTGACGGCAGCCATCGAAACCGCCTGCTGTGGGCGCGGCCGGACGGCGAGCTGCTGCATTACGACAAGCGCCATCTGTTCCGGATGGCCGGCGAGCACGAGCACTACAGCCCGGGCGAGCGCCAGGTGCAGTTCGAACTCAACGGCTGGCGAATTCGTCCGCTGATCTGCTACGACCTGCGTTTTCCGGTGTGGAGCCGTGATGCGCACAACACCGATCTGTTGCTCTATACCGCCAACTGGCCGGGCGCGCGCCGTCTGCACTGGAACCGCCTGCTGCCGGCGCGGGCGATCGAGAACTTGTGTTACGTCGCTGCGGTGAATCGCGTGGGAATCGATGGCAAGGGCTTTGCCTATACCGGCGACAGTCAGGTGCTGGATTTCCAGGGCGAGAGCCTGCTCAACATCGGCGAGGCGGATGGCGTGTTCCAGGTCAGCCTGTCAGCGCAGAGTCTGGCGGCGTACCGCGAGAAATTCCCGGCCTGTCTCGACGCTGATACATTCGAGATACAGTAACGTCATAGAGTTAACGGACAGGTGGTCGATAGCGGTTGTACCCAGACAGGAGATCGGTATGACCACCATCAGCACATCCTCATTGAATTCGTATTCCACCAGTTTCACCGTTGCGGTCAAAAAAGACGCCACAACAACGGCGGCTGACAGCGACGCCTCCACCACCACAGATGCCACGTCGGCGTCTGCATCGACCACAGCCACTGCGGCAGGTGGTGCTGGCGGTGCGGGTGGGGCGTCTGATTCTTCCAGCACCAGCGAGCAGGCCATTGCGAAGCTGGAAGAGCAGATCAAGGAGACCCAGAAGCGCTTGCAGGAACAGCAACAGCAACTCGCTGCCGCCCAGGCCAGCTCTGGCACCGACGAGGAGAAGTCGGCGCGGGTGATGGCCATTCAGGGACAGATCTCGTCGACGACCGCCAGCCTGTCGACGGAACAGGCGGCACTCTTGCAACTGCAGAAGTCCGGCAGCATTAACACCACCGCCTGATTCACTGATTCAGAGACAAAACCGCTCCATGACCTCGGTCGTGGGGCGTTTTTGCGTCTGCAATAAATTGGACTTCAGATGTTTGTACGCTGGCCGATACAAAGTGCACCTCATAAGGAGTTCATCATGACCACCATCAACACCAGTTCGTTGGGTGCTTACTCCAGCGTGTTCACGGCCGCCGTCAAAACCGACGACTCCACCAAGAGCGATGCCAAGACCGCCAGCGTCGAGCTGCGTGGCAATGTGTATGGCGACTCCAAGGCGGCAGGCGCCAGTGAGTCAGCCGAATCGCCGAGCATGAAGGAGGAGATGATCAAACAGTTGCAGGAGCAGATTGAGCAAACCCAGAAAATGCTCCAGCAGCAGCAAGCTCAGTTAGCCGCTGTCCAGGCCAGCAAGACGCCCGATGAGTTGAAGGCCACGCAGGTCATGGCGATTCAGCAGCAGATTTCCGGGACCATGGCTCAGTTGGGCGCACTGCAGGCGTCGCTGTTGAACTTGATGAAAGTCAAAGTCGACACCACGGCCTGATTATCCAGCGCTCAAACAAAAGGCCCGGAAGTTTGCACTTCAGGGCCTTTTTAATAGGGCGCAGCTTTCTATCCCGAAGCGTTAAGCCGCTTTCGTCGCGTCAGCCTGGAGCAGCCCACGATTGAGGGCGCTGAACAGTGCCTTGAAGCTGGCCGTGGTGATGTTCTCGTCGATGCCAACGCCGTGTACCGCGCGATCGCCATCCACACGCAGCTCGATGTAGGCAGCGGCTTTGGCCGTGGTGCCCGCGCCGATGGCGTGTTCGTTGTAGTCCATGATCTCGGCCGACACCGGGAGGCCGGCCACCAACGCTTCCAGTGCGCCGTTGCCGGTGCCTTTCCAGCGCAGATTGCTCTCGCTGTCGCCCATGCCGGTCACGACTACTTCAACAGCGCTGTTGCCGTTCTCTTCCTGCAAGCGATGGCTGACCAGTGCATACGGCTTGTTGGCCTGCAGGTATTCACGCTTGAACAGCGAGTAGATCTGCTGCGCGGTCATCTCCAGGCCAAGACGATCGGTCTCGCCCTGAACCACCTGGCTGAACTCGATCTGCATGCGACGCGGCAGGGAGATGCCATATTCCTGTTCCAGCAGGTAAGTAATCCCGCCTTTGCCGGACTGGCTGTTGACGCGGATGACCGCCTCGTAGCTGCGGCCGATGTCGGCTGGATCGATTGGCAGGTACGGCACTTCCCACAGCGTGCCTTCCTTCTGCTGAGTGAAGCCCTTGCGGATCGCGTCCTGGTGAGAGCCGGAAAACGCAGTGTGTACCAGGTCGCCGACGTACGGGTGACGCGGGTGCACCGGAATCTGGTTGCACTCCTCAACCACCTTGCGCACGCCGTCGATGTCCGAGAAGTCCAGTTGCGGATTCAGGCCCTGGGTGTACATGTTCAGCGCGACGGTCACGAGGTCGACGTTGCCGGTGCGCTCGCCGTTGCCGAACAGGCAGCCTTCAACCCGATCCGCGCCCGCCATCAGGCCCAGTTCGGTCGCCGCGACGCCGGTGCCTCGGTCGTTGTGGGTGTGCAGGCTGATGATCACGCTGTCACGACGGGAAATGTTGCGGCAGAACCATTCGATCTGGTCGGCGTAAATGTTCGGGGTGGCGACTTCGACGGTGGCTGGCAGATTGAGGATCACCTTGTTCTGCGGCGTCGCGTTCCACACTTCGATGACGGCGTCGCAGACTTCCTTGGCGAACTCCAGCTCGGTGGCGCTGAACGTCTCAGGCGAGTACTCGAACTGCCATTGGGTTTCTGGCTGCTGGGCGGCGTATTTGACGAACAGCTGAGCAGCATTCACGGCGATGGCTTTCACGCCCGCTTTGTCCTGGTTGAAGACGATGCGGCGGAAGGACGGGCAGGTGGCGTTGTAAAGATGGACGATGGCTTTTTTCGCACCGCGCAAGGACTCGAACGTCCGCGCGATCAGGTCTTCGCGGGCCTGGGTCAGCACCTGAATCGTGGTGTCGTCCGGGATATGGCCGTCTTCGATCAGCGTGCGCACAAAGTCGAAATCGGTTTGCGAGGCGGAAGGGAAGGAGGCTTCGATTTCCTTCACGCCGACTTGAACGAGGGTCTTCCAGAAACGCAGCTTTTTGACCGCATCCATGGGCTCGATCAGCGACTGGTTACCGTCACGCAAGTCGGAACTGCACCAGATCGGCGCCGCAGTGATGGTCTTGGAAGGCCAGGTGCGGTCAGGCAGGTCGATGACAGGAAAGGCGCGGTACTTGGTCGAGGGATCTTTGAGCATGGTCATGTGAATAATCCTTGTTGTACTCAGGGCCGAAAGAAGGCGGCCAGCCGGTTGATGCGAGAGTAGCACTGCGGGTGAGCGTCGAGGCACCGCGTTCAGCTTTGCAGTCGTGCACTGACGAGGCAGAGGCAGCGATGTTGACGCATCAGAATGAGGGTGTGAGAGGTTTTCATGTCGCCAAACGTAACCAATGGGGTGAAAGCTGGCAAGCGGTTGCGGAAAATTGATGAATAATCTCGCGTAACTGCATTAGCCGGGTTTTAATCGCGATTTTCTCCAGTTTGTCGCTGGTCCGTTGCTCATGCCGTTGACTCCACGCAACGCGTAGCTCCCAATTGCACTCCCACACTCGATCACCACAACAACCCGTGTAGAGGGCCATCCCATGAAAGAAGCAGACTGGAAAATTCTCAGCCGACTAAGGCCTCTAGCCGTGGAGCGCCTTTACGAGCGTATCTGGCAGGACATTCTGAAAAAAACAGCGCTAACGGACAAAGATGCTCGAGACCGCGTCCAAGGTGTCAGGGATGTGGCTAACAAGGGCGATAAACTTGTGGCCAAGGTGTTCGATTCCACCAACTTTTCAAGAAGTAATTTCAGTTTTCATCTCTATGCGCTGGTCGCGGAGGATCTGATTACTGATGAGGAGCTGCGGCAGTTCAGCGATGAAGTCCAGGATCGGCTAAAACTGTGGCGCGAGGGGTGAAGCAGAGCTGACTTCATCCCTGTTCGCATGCGGTTCGGTTTGCGTACCTGATGGCACGCCGCTAAGAGTCCCGTCAAAAGGTGTTACGGCTGAAACGCATTGATGAAAATCGCCGGATCTACCCGCGCGTCATTCAGGCTGACGTTCCAGTGCATGTGCGGCCCCGTTGCGCGACCGGTCGAACCGACGCGCCCGACCACACCACCGCGCGGCACGGCATCGCCGACTTTCACGTCGATCTTCGACATATGGCAGAACATGCTGATGAAGCCCTGCCCGTGATCGACGAACACCGTGTTGCCGTTAAAGAAGTAGTTGCCGATCAGAATCACTTTGCCCGCCGCTGGCGATTTGATAGGCGTGCCCGCAGGGACCGCGAAATCCAGTCCGGCGTGAGGATTCCGCTCCTCGCCGTTGAAGAAGCGCCGCACGCCGAATTTGCTGGAGAGCGGCCCGTCCACCGGCTTGTCCAGCAACAGGTTGCTCGGTGTCACGGGACTGAACGTGCGGTAGGCGCGAACCTGCACGTCGAGTTCCTGCTCGATGCGCTTGAGGTCGTCCGGGTTCGGATTGACCTGACGCTGGTTCTTCAGGGTGATGCGCTGCTCCGGGTACTTTTTGTTGCCCACCACGAAAGGCAGGTTGCGGCCGCCGCTGCTGACCTGCTGCGCAGTGCCTGGCTTGACGCTCAGCGGAATGCCGACGATGGCCAGCCAGCGCGCGTCCTGATCCTTGACCACCAGCACCGGTTTTCCCTGCCATGTTGCTTTGGGCGCTTGTGCTGCAGGGCCGAGATCGACCACCGCCACGCCGCCGGGCACGGGCTTGTTGAGCAGGCGGGAAATGTAGCTGTCAGCGTAGGCGGGCAGGGCAGCACACATGACCAATGCAGCAGTTGCCAACGAACGGGTTAGAAAAGAAGGCATTGATCAATCCAGAAGTGAAAGGGTGACAGGCGTCAGATGGTTGTCTTCGACGCGCACTTGCAGCTCGCCGTCCGCCAGCTTCGCTGTCAGGCGCTGACCCTGATGCGTCTGCGCGGCAGCGCGAACGGCCCTGCCGCGTTCATCCAGCAAAATACTGTAACCACGGCCAAGGGTCGCCAGCGGGCTGACCACGTTGAGCGTCTGCACCTGACTTTGCAGCTGCAAGCGACGGCTCTTGAGGTTCTCCTTGATCGCACGGGGCAGCCGCTCGGCCAGTACCGCCAGGCGCTGCCGCAGAAACATCAGCGTGCGTCCCGGATGTTGCGCGGCCAGGCGACTTTCCAGATGGCTCATGCGCACCTGGCGCTTGTGCATCTGCTGCTCGAAGGCCCGGCGCATACGTATGTCCAGATCGTCGAGGCGCTGGGCGCGCTGGCGTAACCGTTCACCGGGGTGACGCAAGCGGCGGGAAATCCCGTCCAGTCGCAATTGCTCGCGCATCAACCGGTCCTGCATGCGGCTGATCAGTCGGCGCTCCAGGCTGTCGACCCGACGGTGCAGATCGCTTGAATCCGGCGCCAGCAGTTCAGCGGCGGCGGAGGGCGTCGGCGCGCGCACGTCGGCGACGAAGTCACTGATCGACACATCCGTCTCATGCCCGACTGCGCTGACGATCGGCGTCACGCACGCATCAATGGCGCGGGCAACGGCTTCTTCGTTGAAGCACCACAGGTCCTCCAGCGAGCCGCCGCCCCGGGCGAGGATCAACGCATCAAAGCCGCGGCCGTCGGCGAGCTTCAACGCGCGCACGATCTGGCCAATGGCTTCGCGGCCCTGCACGGCGGTTGGGATCAGGGTGAGTTCAACCTGGGGCGCGCGACGGCGAAACACGCTGATGATGTCGCGAATCACCGCACCGGTCGGGGAACTGATGATGCCGATGCGCTTAGGGTGCAGCGGCAGGGCGACCTTGCGCTCGGCGCTGAACATGCCTTCGGCGCTGAGCTTTTCCTTCAACGCATCGAAGGCCAGACGCAGCGCGCCATCGCCAGCAGGCTCGACGGTGTCGAGAATCAGCTGATAGTCGCCGCGACCTTCAAACAGCGAGACCTTGCCGCGTACCTTGACCGCCAGGCCGTCCTTCAACGCCTGACGTACCCGCGCTGCGTTGCTGCGAAACAACGCGCAACGCACCTGGGCGCCGGAGTCCTTCAGCGTGAAGTAAACGTGCCCTGAGGCGGGACGCGAGAGGTTGGAAATCTCGCCCTCGACCCAGATGCTGGAAAACACATCCTCCAGCAGCACGCGTGCGCGGCCGTTGAGCTGGCTGACAGTGAGGACGTCCCGGTCAACGCCGAGTCTTGCGAAGGGGTCTTTGATCATGGCGGCATCATAAAGGCATTGGGGCACGGGTCACCAGATGAGATCGCCGACGGCGTGCGACCCGACGGCCCTACTTGACGTCACCGACAGCACGATTAAGCTGCCGCCCCCCGATTACTCGTCAGACAGGCCCGTCATGGACACCCAAAGCATCATCGTCCCGCAAATCTCCAGCTTTCCTGCGCACGAAGCGAAGGCGCGGGCGATCCTGCGCTGGCTGGTGAAGCTGAACGTCGTCGAAGAATCACTGACCACCTGCGGCCGCAGCTTCAATCGCATGGCTTACGCGATTGCGCCCGGCGCGCGACGCTTCGTTGAAAACCCTGATGCCTTGCCGTTCGGTCAGCCGGTCAACGGTCTGGAAATCGTCCTCAAGCGCTGCATCTATACGCCGCAGCAGGGCTTCAAGGAGGAGGCCGGTTGCCCTGAATGCCGGCGCGAGATCGGCGAAGCCCTGTTCGACAGTCTGGAAGACTGGATGCCGGGCCACACCGACAACTTTATGTGCCCCGAATGCCGCCATGAGGACGACATCAACGGCTTCCTGTTTCTGGAGCCGTGCGGGTTCTCGAATCTGGGATTCATCTTCAATAACTGGCTGGACGCCGGCTTTAAAAGCAGCTTTATCGAGGCGTTTGCCGAGCGCATGGACCGTCCGGTGTCCCATGTCAAAGTCAGGATGTAGATCTTCGCCGCTGTGATTGGGCGCATTAATCCGGTTCATTAGTAAATAGCCTGATCTTTACATTGAGATACTGCAGGTGTCTGGGTACAATGGCGCGCTTCCATTTTCCCGCTCGGGAGCCCAGCGATGCTGCGTATCAGCCAAGAAGCCCTTACATTCGACGACATTCTCCTTGTGCCCGGTTATTCCGAGGTGCTTCCCAACGAAGTCAGTCTGAAAACACGATTGACCCGTGGCATCGAACTCAACATCCCCCTCGTTTCCGCCGCTATGGACACCGTCACTGAAGCCCGTCTGGCAATCGCCATGGCTCAGGAAGGCGGCATCGGCATCATCCACAAGAACATGACCGTCGAGCAGCAAGCTGCCGAAGTGCGCAAGGTCAAGAAGTTCGAAGCGGGTGTGGTCAAGGATCCGATCACCATCGAGGCTGACGCCACCGTTCGCGACCTGTTCGAACTGACCCGTCAACACAACATCTCCGGCGTTCCGGTCTTGCATGACGGCGAGCTCGTCGGCATCGTGACCTCCCGCGACGTACGCTTTGAAACCCGCCTCGATATCCCTGTCCGCGAAGTGATGACGCCGAAAGAGCGTCTGGTCACCGTCCGTGAAGGCGCCGACAAGTACGAAGTGCGCGATCTGCTGCACAAGCACCGTCTGGAAAAAGTCCTGATCGTCGACGACAAGTTCGCGCTCAAGGGCATGATGACCGTCAAGGACATCGAGAAATCCAAAGCCTGGCCTCTGGCGAGCAAGGACGACCAGGGTCGTCTGCGTGTCGGCGCTGCGGTCGGCACCGGTAAAGACACCGGCGAACGCGTCAGCGCACTGGTTGCTGCGGGCGTGGACGTCATCGTTGTCGATACCGCACATGGCCACTCCAAAGGCGTGATCGACCGCGTTCGCTGGGTCAAACAGAACTTTCCTGACGTGCAAGTCATCGGCGGCAACATCGCCACCGGCGCCGCTGCACGCGCACTTGTTGAAGCAGGCGCTGACGGCGTCAAGGTCGGCATCGGTCCTGGCTCCATCTGCACCACCCGTATCGTCGCTGGCGTGGGCGTCCCGCAGATCAGCGCCATTGCCAACGTGGCCTCGGCACTGGAAGGCACAGACGTTCCCCTGATCGCCGACGGCGGCATCCGTTTCTCGGGTGACCTGTCCAAGGCCATCGTTGCCGGTGCGTACTGCGTGATGATGGGTTCGATGTTTGCCGGTACTGAAGAAGCGCCGGGCGAGATCGAGCTGTTCCAGGGTCGTTCGTACAAGGCGTATCGCGGCATGGGTTCGCTGGGCGCAATGTCCCAGGCCCAGGGCTCGTCGGACCGCTACTTCCAGGACTCATCCGATGGCGCGGAAAAACTCGTACCGGAAGGTATCGAAGGCCGCGTTGCGTACAAGGGTTCGCTGACTGCCATCGTTCACCAGTTGATGGGCGGCCTGCGCTCCTCGATGGGTTACACCGGTAGCGCCGACATCCACGAAATGCGCACCAAGCCTGAATTCGTGCGCATCACCGGTGCCGGCATGGCCGAGTCTCACGTTCACGACGTGCAGATCACCAAGGAAGCGCCGAACTACCGCGTAGGTTGATCGGAACGCGCCTGATGACTCAGGCGCGCTTCACGAATTGTTTACCGGGGCTGTTCATGACAGCCCCGTCTTGTTTCTGATTTTCGACGAGAATGACTATGGCCCTCGACATTCACGCCCACCGCATCCTGATCCTGGACTTCGGTTCCCAGTACACCCAGCTGATCGCCCGTCGCGTTCGCGAAATCGGCGTGTACTGCGAGCTGCACCCGTTCGACATGTCGGACGAAGCGATCCGCGAATTCGCCCCGAAAGGCATCATCCTCGCCGGCGGCCCCGAGTCCGTCCACGTTGCCGACAGCCCGCGCGCGCCCCAGGCCGTGTTCGACCTGAACGTGCCGATCTTCGGGATCTGTTACGGCATGCAGACCATGGCCGAGCAGCTCGGTGGCCGCGTCGCCGGTTCCGAATTGCGTGAATTCGGTTACGCCCGTGTCGACATCGTCGGCAAGAGCCGCGTGCTGGATGGCATCGAAGACCACGTCGACGCCGATGGCGTTTTCGGTCTCGACGTGTGGATGAGCCACGGCGACAAAGTCACTGAAATCCCGGAAGGCTTCCACGTACTGGCCAGCACCCCGAGCTGCCCGATCGCCGGCATGGCCGACGACACCCGCGGCTACTACGGCGTGCAGTTCCACCCGGAAGTGACCCACACCAAGCAGGGCGGTCGCATCCTGTCGCGCTTCATCCTCGACATCTGCGGCTGCGAAGCGCTGTGGACCCCGTCGAAGATCGCTGAAGACGCCATCGCCCAGGTTCGCGCCCAAGTCGGCACCGACAACGTACTGCTCGGCCTGTCTGGCGGTGTTGACTCCTCGGTGGTCGCGGCCCTGCTGCACAAAGCCATCGGCGACCAATTGACCTGCGTCTTCGTCGATAACGGCCTGCTGCGTCTGCATGAAGGCGAGCAAGTCATGGCCATGTTCGCCGAGAACATGGGCGTCAAGGTGATCCGCGCCAACGCCGAAGACCAGTTCCTCAACAACCTGGCCGGCGAAAGCGATCCGGAGAAGAAGCGCAAGATTATCGGGCGCACCTTCATCGACGTCTTCGACGCCGAGTCGACCAAGCTCGACAACATCAAGTACCTGGCCCAGGGCACCATCTACCCTGACGTGATCGAGTCCGCTGGCGCCAAAAGCGGCAAGGCTCACGTCATCAAGTCGCACCACAACGTGGGCGGCCTGCCGGAAGAGATGAACCTGAAACTGGTCGAGCCACTGCGCGAACTGTTCAAGGACGAAGTCCGTCGTTTGGGTCTCGAACTCGGCCTGCCGTACGACATGGTCTACCGCCACCCATTCCCGGGCCCGGGCCTAGGCGTGCGCATCCTCGGTGAAGTGAAGAAGGAATACGCCGACCTGCTGCGTCGCGCCGACCACATCTTCATCGAAGAATTGCGCAAAGCCGACTGGTACCACAAAGTCAGCCAGGCCTTCGTCGTGTTCCAGCCGGTGAAATCGGTTGGCGTCGTCGGCGACGGCCGTCGTTACGCCTGGGTCGTCGCCCTGCGTGCCGTCGAAACCATCGACTTCATGACCGCACGGTGGGCACACCTGCCTTACGAGCTGCTGGAAACGGTGAGCGGCCGGATCATCAATGAGATCGAAGGCATTTCGCGCGTGACGTATGACGTGTCGAGCAAACCGCCTGCGACGATTGAGTGGGAATGATCAAATTCTGATCTGAACTCGTTATAACGTCGTAGCCTAAAGGCCGGGGGGCATCAACGCATTCCCCGGCTTTTTTGCATTCAAAGCTTCAAGGCCTCACCGCACCAACGTCATCCCCATCAGCTCCAGCGCAGTCGTCAGATCCGCCAACGTCTCAAATCGACGTCCGCTCACCCGCTGCCATTTAGGCCGATCGATATAAACGCGCTTGCCCTCCCGTTTGATCTCGGTACGAACCGCCACGCCTTCATTGCTGCGGTGAACGAGGGTCAACTGACCGTCACTGTCATCGAGGGTGAACATGCCCGCTCGAAGCAGCTTGTTCTCCTGGCTGAGCTCAATCCGGGGCGCGGCGACCAGAACCTGCAGACGCAGATCACTCTGCACTCGTCCCGCACGACGGCCTACCGTGTCGGTCGTTTCTATGCCGGGGTCTGACGTTATTCCCGCTGACTCTGCCACACGAACGTCCTCAATGCGCAGCCCTACAGCCCCTTCCAGTTCCGCGATACCGGGAACACCCTGGTACGTATTGGCGTGGGAGTTACCCAAAAGTGCCACCCAGTTGCCGTCGCTTCTCGCCCCTTGGTCCGCGTCGATGACGCCTTTGGCGTAGTAGTTCATCACCTTCTGCCGCAGCGTTTGCTCCGCCCCCTCCATCCCGTCGACGCGGTAGCTCGCCATGCAGTCGATTGCCCGAATGCGCACGCGGTTTTCTTGCGCGGATTTGAGCACGGCCATAAAGGTGTACTTTCCGGTTGGGTCAGTTCGATGGCCTTTGTCCAGCGTCTTGATGTACTCCTCGAGCTGAGACGACAAAGTGCCGGTTCTCGAAAAAGCATCCAGATCAGCCTGATGGAAGTCGGTGAGCATGTGCTCCATGTAGAGGGTTTTCACCTTGAGCTTGGCGAGTAACGGCATCTGTTCAATGAGAAATTGCTTGCTGCCGATCCCGGCATGACTCTCGCCGATGACCAGGCCCGACGAGCGTTTGAATAGGCTCTTGAGAACGCTTTTGAGCGGCGCGTTGGCAGGCAGTTCGGGAATCTCTGGACGCTTTGGCAGTTCCAGCGTGTTGAAGAATGCGTTGGCGTCGTCTCGCAGATTGCGACGGATGCGCTTGAACTCGTCGTACGGGTCGGGCTTGTCGAAATCGGGACTGCGATAGCGATCGTCGACAAAGCGACCGCCATACTGCGCGCCATCCATGACCTCCGGTTTCAGCGCGTCGGGGATTTCGTATGGGCTGGGAAGGGTGGTCGTCTGCGGAGAAACGCCGACACCACGACCGGGCCACATCCTGCCGAGCACCTTCCCGCCGCCTGACAGGCCCAGGGGTGTGACAGGCTCCCACGTGCCGGCGCTGTTAAGTCGCACAGGCAAGTTTCGGTAAAACGAGAAGGGATTTTCCGGATCAATGATGGCCCAGGATTTGAGCTCGTTGATGTAGCGAACGGCGTAGGCGAAGCCATCGATCTCGATAAATGTCTCGCCCTGATCAGTCAGGTAGATGCCTTTCATACGGCCTTCTTCGCCTATGGGTTCGAAGGCGTCCAGCAGCATGTTGGTCTCGAAGGAGGCCAGCCCATCGTTGCGTTCAAAGGGGTAAACGGATTCTGGTTCGAAGCCCGGCGTTTCAACGAATTGATCAATAGGCTCATCAACTTCGGGTACTGGTTCCCCCTCGGGTTCAGGCCGCAGCAACTCGCTTTCCGATATCGCTTCCCCGCCGACAAGAAAGGCGCTGTTGAACAGGACGTCGATGCTGGCCGTCACAGCGCCGATGACCCCCGCCTTGCGTTGCGCCGTGCTCGCGCCGTTCACGGCCTGATCAATGTTGAGGCCCATGTCGGCGATGCCCGCGCCGACGGCTGCCAGCGCAATCGGCCAGTCAATCGCTGCCAGCGCACCGGAAAGCTGAGAGAACGACCGCAGATAACCAATCCACATCTGTTTGCGCAGGTCGCCGTTGGAGTGCAGCGCCAGGTCTGCGTCGGCCAACATCCGCGTGCGGATCGAGTCGCGCAGATGAGTGAACGGGTCGCCCGACACGTGCTGGCTGTGTTGATTGATCACGCCGGGATTCGCTGCGCCCCATGTGGTGTAAAGCACGTCCAGGCCGTGAAACAACCCGATGTTGTCGTCAGCCTCGCCGTGGGCGGACAGCGGGAAGTGACCCATGAAACGCGCGCGTCGCTCCGGGCGGTTGTTTTGCGACAGCAGCCACCAGTGCAGTTCTTCCGGCGTCGCAAAAGCATGAAACGCCTGCACTTCGCCGGGGGTGTAGAGAATCTGTCGGCCGCCGGCGGTCACAATGCGCAGGATATCGCTGGCTTCATAGCCGATCACGTCGAAGGTCCAGGCGCTCGCTTCGGCGCTGGCCGGAGCGCTGGCTTGAAGGGTTTCCAGGCTTGGTGACTCGGGCGGTTCTACGTTCGCCGCGCGTAGGACGCTTCGCAGGTCCTCTTCGGTGAGCCATCCCGCTTGATGGTCTTCAAGGGCGCTGGCGATAAAGTTGGCCTTCGCCATGGTGCGGAAGTGATCGGCGAAGTCGCGCCAGAACGCCTTCAGCTTCTCGTGATAGCGGGATTTGAAATCCACCGACCAAAACTCGCTCATGACCTGAGCGGGCAACATCCTGACCTCGTTTCGCTCATCGAAGGCGTCTGCATCGGCGTCTGCGGTGTAGAACCCGCTAAGCATCTGCAGGGTGTCGGCGTTGTCTTGGTCGTGGGGGTTGAAACGGTGCATGACCAGCTGCGGGAGGGTCATCGACTGATAGGGCGCATCGCGGTGCTGCCAGCCATTGAATGATCGCGGACTGCTGACCGCCGTGTGGAAGCGGTGCCAGTAAACCGTGTCGGGCTCGGCGTCGTGACCGGTCTGACGCAGGAGGATTTCCCGGGCGATGCTGCGGGCCATTTCGCGCATGTCCGGGCAGGCCTCGACCAGACGCTCACTTATTCTGATGAGGGCGGTTCGATCCTGGTCCAGGGTTGCAGAGGACAGGTGATTAACTGCGATGGTCATATTCGTCTTCCTTGATGAACGGGAAGACAAGCTTGGCGTGATTGCCGATTCATTTGGCACTAAATATGTATTGCGTACGCGGTCTTCTTAAATTTCTGTAAGTGCAGGTGTATCGTGTCCGCCCCTCGCATTGTTCAAGGATGCGACCCGTCGTTTGAGGTTTTTTCGTACATGTCTTTTACCCGTCGACAGATACTCGGAGGTCTGGCCGGTCTTGCCGTGGTCGGGCTTGGCGCGGGCGGCGCTTCAAGGTATTGGCTGGGCAAGCGCGGGCCGGGCGAAGGGCACGATTACGAGCTGATCGCCGCGCCGCTGGACGTCGAGCTGGTTGCGGGACACCAGACGCCCGCCTGGGCATTCGGCGGTTCGGCGCCGGGCACTGAACTGCGCGTCAGGCAGGGCGAATGGCTGAGGGTGCGGTTCATCAATCACCTGCCCGTTGAAACCACCATTCATTGGCACGGCATTCGGCTGCCGCTGGAGATGGACGGCGTGCCTTACGTCTCGCAATTGCCGGTCAAGCCGGGCGAGTATTTCGACTATAAATTCCGTGTGCCGGACGCTGGCAGCTATTGGTATCACCCCCACGTCAGCAGCAGCGAGGAGCTCGGTCGCGGGCTGGTCGGGCCGCTGATCGTCGAGGAGCGCGAGCCGACCGGGTTTGCCCACGAACGCGTGGTCAGCCTGAAGAGCTGGCACGTGGACGAGGAGGGCGCTTTCACCGACTTCAGCGTCATTCGCGAGGCCGCACGCGAGGGCACGGCGGGGCGATTGTCCACGATTAATGGCGTGCCACAAGGCGTCGTCGAGCTGCCTGCCGGGCAAATCACTCGGGTGCGCATTCTCAACCTGGACAACACGGTGACCTATCGCCTGAACCTGCCGGGCGCGGAGGCGATGATCTACGCCCTGGACGGCAACCCGGTCAAACCGCGCGCGCTGGGCAAGGATTACTGGCTGGGGCCGGGCATGCGCATCTGTCTGGCGATCAAGGCGCCTGCCGCCGGTGAAGAGATCTCCCTGCGCAACGGCCCCGTACGGCTGGGCACCTTTCGCTCGGTCGCCAACAACGATGCGCCGGGCAAATGGCCGCCTGAGCTGCCGGCGAATCCGGTCGCCGAGCCTGATCTGGCCAACGCCGAGAAGCTCAATTTCAATTTCGAGTGGGTCGGTTCAGTGTCGGTGAATGTCGACAACGGCAAACCGCCCAGCTTGTGGCAGATCAATGGCCAGGCCTGGGACATCACCGACAAGACCTGCGCCGACCGGCCGATCGCCAGGCTAGAACGAGGCAAGAGTTACATCTTCGAGCTGAAGAACATGACGCAGTATCAGCATCCCATTCACTTGCACGGCATGAGCTTCAAAGTCATCGCCTCCAATCGCAAGGACGTGATTCCGTACTTCACCGACACCTACCTGCTGGGGCGCAATGAGCGCGCGCGCGTCGCTTTGGTGGCGGATAATCCCGGCGTGTGGATGTTTCACTGCCATGTGATCGATCACATGGAAACCGGTCTCATGGCCGCTATCGAGGTCTCCTGATGCGTCAGCCGCCTATCATTGATCGCAGCCGCGATCAGCACTTCATGCGTGAAGCCCTGGCGCTGGCAGCGGAGGGTGCGTTGCTGGGCGAGGTGCCGGTCGGCGCGGTGGTGGTGCAGGACGGTGAAATCGTCGGCCGCGGTTTCAACTGCCCCATCAGCGGCAACGACCCCAGCGCCCACGCCGAGATGGTCGCCATTCGCGCAGCGGCGCAGTCACTCAGCAATTACCGCCTGCCGGGCAGCACGCTGTACGTGACCTTGGAGCCCTGCAGCATGTGCGCCGGTTTGATCGTCCACTCGCGCATCACCCGCGTGGTGTATGGCGCGACTGAGCCGAAAGCGGGGGTGGTGCAGAGTCAGGGCCAGTTCTTTACGCAGCCTTTCCTGAATCATCGCGTGCTGTTTGAAGGCGGGGTGCTGGGGGAGGAGTGCGGGACGATGCTGAGTGAGTTTTTCAGGATGAGGCGGGCGAAGGGGTAGTTCAGCGCGACGGCGAGCGGATTCTGGCGCTGACTAAAGCGGCGCTTTCTCTTCCGACGGCTTGGTCTTGTCTACCCCGGGCACATGCAGCGAGCCTTCCGCGACCTGGCCGCCTTCCATCTGCGGCTGCGTCACCCACGTCAGGATGTCGTAATAACGGCGGATGTTGGCGACGAAACTGACCGGTTCACCGCCCCTCGCATAGCCGTAGCGGGTTTTGCTGTACCACTTCTTCTGCGACAGACGCGGCAGCATCTTCTTTACGTCCAGCCACTTGTTCGGGTTCAGGCCTTCGCTTTCCGCCAGCTTGCGCGCGTCGTCCAGATGGCCAGTGCCAATGTTGTAGGACGCCAGCGCCAGCCAGGTGCGATCGGGCTCCTGAATCGAGTCGTCGAGCTGTTCTTTGACGTAGGCAAAATACTTGGCGCCGCCCTGAATACTCTGTTTGGCGTCGAGCCGATTGGACACGCCCATGGCCTGGGCCGTGCTCTGGGTCAGCATCATCAAGCCGCGCACGCCGGTCTTCGACGTCACGCCCGGCTGCCACAAGGATTCCTGATAACCGATTGCCGCCAGCAAACGCCAGTCGACCTGTTCAGCCTTGGCGGCGGTCTGGAAGTGCTTTTCGTACTTGGGCAGGCGTTCCTGCAAGTGCTGGGCGAAGGTGTAGGCGCCAACGTAACCGAGCACGTCGACATGCCCGTAATAGCGGTCTTTGAGCCGCTGCAGCATGCCGTTTTTCTGCATTTTGTCGAGATAGGCGTTGATCTCATTGAGCAGGCTGTTGTCATCGCCTAACGCCACTGCCCAACGCTGATCGCGGCCATCGCCGAGGTCGAAGCCCACGCGAACGTTGGGGAAATACACCTGATTCATCGCCAATTCGTTGGAGTCCACCAGGGTCAGGTCGATCTGGCCCTCGTCCACCATACGCAACAGGTCGACGACTTCGACCTGATCGGACTCTTCGTAGTTGATGCCGGGGTACTTGACCTTCAGCGCTGCCAGTTGCTCGGCGTGGCTGCTGCCTTTAAGCACGAGGATGCGCTTGCCGACCAGATCGCCCGGATCGGTGGGGCGCGACTGGCCGTTGCGGTAAACGACCTGAGGGGTGACTTCAAGATAGGAGTGGGAAAAACGTACCTGCTTCGCGCGGTTTTCGCTGCTGACCAGACCCGCTGCCGCCAGCACCGGCCCGCCGGGTTTGCCCATCTGATCGAACAGGTCGTCGAGGTTGTCAGCGGCTTCGATTTTCAGTTCAACGCCCAAATCGTCGGCGAAGCGCTTCACCAGTTCGTACTCGAAACCGGTTTCACCGTTGCGGTCCTGAAAATAGGTCGCCGGGCTGTTGCGGGTGACGACCCGCAGAACGCCATCCTCCTTGACTCGTTCCAGCGTGTTGGGTTTCTCCACACACGCGCCGAGCAGCAGGAAGATTCCGGTTGCGATGAGCCACTTGGCACAGCGTGGGCGGAAATCTGATTGGGAAAACATCGGTGCAGTATACGCAAAGCAGCCATACCGCCATATCTCGACAGCGCGGGTCGCGTCTGATAGAGCAGAGGATTTTTTACCTTCCGACGCAGGCAAGCGCCCGGAGCCGACATTCGGGTGCATCCCATGCCGTGGTTTCGGGTGCCGACGGTGAGCGATTAGGCTAGAATGCACGGCCTCAAAGCACACCCCCTTCCCGAGGCTGTCCCGACGATGTTGATCCTGCGTGGTGCTCCCGCCCTTTCCGCCTTCCGCCACAAGAAATTACTTGCGCAGCTGAACGATAAAGTTCCGGCTGTCAGTGGCCTGTACGCTGAATTCGCCCACTTCGCTGAGGTCAATGGCGTCCTGACCGAAGACGAGCAGCAAGTGCTTGCCCGCCTGCTGAAATACGGTCCGAGCGTACCGGTGCAGGAGCCCGCGGGCCGTCTGTTCCTGGTCCTCCCGCGTTTCGGCACCATTTCGCCATGGTCGAGCAAGGCCACCGACATCGCGCGCAATTGCAGCCTGACCAAGATCCAGCGTCTTGAGCGCGGTATTGCCTTTTATGTAGAAGGTCAGTTCAGCGACGCCGACGCACAGCTGATCGCCGACGCGCTGCACGACCGCATGACCCAGATCGTACTGGGCGCGCTGGAAGAGGCCTCCAGCCTGTTCAGCCACGCCGAGCCCAAGCCGCTGATCGCCATCGACGTACTGGGTGGCGGCCGCGCGGCGCTGGAAAAAGCCAACGTCGAACTGGGCCTGGCCCTCGCCGAAGACGAAATCGATTATCTGGTGAACGCGTTCACCGGCCTCAAGCGCAACCCCCACGACATCGAACTGATGATGTTCGCGCAGGCGAACTCCGAGCACTGCCGTCACAAGATCTTCAACGCCAGTTGGGACATCGACGGCCAGAGCCAGGAAAAAAGCCTGTTCGGCATGATCAAGAACACCTATCAGATGCACAACGAAGGCGTGCTGTCTGCTTACAAGGACAACGCTTCGGTGATCGTCGGCAGCGTTGCCGGCCGCTTTTTCCCGAATCCTGAAAGCCGCGAGTACGGTGCGGTTCAGGAGCCGGTGCACATTCTGATGAAGGTCGAAACCCACAACCACCCGACGGCGATTGCTCCGTTTCCGGGCGCAGCCACCGGTTCCGGCGGCGAGATCCGTGACGAGGGCGCAACTGGCCGTGGTGCCAAGCCGAAAGCCGGCCTGACCGGTTTCACGGTGTCCAACCTGAACATTCCGGGTTTCGAGCAGCCTTGGGAAAAGCCGTACGGCAAGCCCGAGCGCATCGTGACGCCGCTGGACATCATGATCGAAGGCCCGCTGGGTGGCGCGGCGTTCAACAATGAGTTCGGTCGTCCGGCCCTGACCGGTTATTTCCGTACCTTCGAGCAGTCCATCAGCACGCCACACGGCGATGAAGTTCGCGGCTACCACAAGCCAATCATGCTCGCAGGCGGCATGGGCAACATTCGCGAAGGGCACGTGCAGAAAGCCGAAATCACCGTCGGCGCCAAGCTGATCGTGCTCGGCGGCCCGGCGATGCTGATCGGTCTGGGTGGCGGCGCAGCTTCCTCCATGGCTACCGGCACCAGCTCGGCTGACCTGGACTTCGCTTCGGTACAGCGTGAAAACCCGGAAATGGAACGCCGCTGCCAGGAGGTCATCGACCGCTGCTGGCAACTGGGCGAGGCCAACCCGATCGCGTTCATCCATGACGTCGGCGCGGGCGGTCTGTCCAACGCCTTCCCGGAACTGGTCAACGACGGCGGCCGCGGTGGCCGCTTCGAGCTGCGCAACGTGCCGAACGACGAGCCAGGCATGGCGCCGCTGGAAATCTGGAGCAACGAGTCCCAGGAACGTTACGTTCTGGCCGTCAGCGCCCCTGATTTCGAACGCTTCAAAGCCATCTGTGAACGTGAGCGTTGCCCGTTTGCGGTGGTAGGCGAGGCGACTGAAGAGCCGCAACTGACCGTCACCGACAGCCACTTCGGCAACAACCCTGTCGACATGCCGCTGGAAGTGCTGCTGGGCAAGGCCCCGCGCATGCACCGTTCGGCCGAGCGTGAAACCGAGCTGGGCGACGACTTCGACCCAAGCGCCCTCGACATCGAAGAAAGCGTGCAGCGCGTGTTGCATCATCCGGCCGTGGCGAGCAAGAGCTTCCTTATTACCATTGGCGACCGCAGCATCACCGGTATGGTCAATCGCGACCAGATGGTCGGCCCGTGGCAAGTGCCCGTGGCGGACGTCGCCGTCACCGCAACCAGCTTTGACGTGTACACCGGCGAAGCCATGGCGATGGGGGAGCGCACCCCGCTGGCCTTGCTGGATGCTCCGGCGTCCGGTCGCATGGCGATTGGCGAGACCCTGACCAACATCGCGGCGTCGAGCATCGGCAAGATCTCCGACATCAAGCTGTCCGCCAACTGGATGTCCGCCGCCGGCCACCCGGGCGAAGACGCGCGTCTGTACGACACCGTGAAAGCGGTCGGCATGGAGCTCTGCCCTGAGCTGGGCATTACCATTCCGGTGGGCAAGGACTCGATGTCCATGAAGACTCGCTGGAACGACGAAGGCACCGAAAAAACCGTGACCTCGCCGCTGTCGCTGATCGTTACCGGTTTCGCACCGGTCACCGACATCCGCAAGACCCTGACCCCGCAACTGCGCATGGACAAGGGCCTGACCGATCTGATCCTGATCGACCTCGGCCGTGGCCAGAACCGCATGGGCGCGTCGATTCTCGCCCAGACCCACGGCAAGCTCGGCAGCGTCGCGCCGGACGTCGATGACGCCGAAGACCTCAAAGCTTTCTTCGCCGTCATTCAGGGCCTCAACGCCGACGGCCACCTGCTGGCCTATCACGACCGTTCCGACGGTGGCTTGATGGCGACCGTGCTGGAAATGGCGTTCGCAGGCCATTGTGGCCTGAACCTCGAACTCGACACGCTGACCGGCAAGCGCGAAAAAGTCGCGGCCATTCTGTTCAACGAAGAGCTGGGTGCAGTGATCCAGGTTCGTCAGGACGCTACGCCGCTCGTGCTCGCGCAATTCAGCGCTGCCGGCCTGGGCGAAGATTGCGTTGCCGTGATCGGAAAGCCGATTAACAACAGCGACGTGATCATCAGCCTGAGCGGCGACACCGTGTTCAAAGGTGATCGCCGCCTGCTGCAGCGCCAGTGGAGCGAAACCAGCTATCAGATCCAGCGCCTGCGTGATAACGCCGATTGCGCCGATCAGGAATTCGATGCGCTGCTGGAAGAAGACAACCCGGGCCTGAACGTCAAGCTGGGCTATGACGTCAACGACGACATCGCTGCGCCTTACATCAAGAAGGGCGTTCGCCCACAAGTGGCAGTGCTGCGTGAGCAGGGCGTTAACGGTCAGGTTGAAATGGCGGCTGCCTTCGACCGCGCCGGTTTCGCCTCGGTCGACGTGCACATGAGCGACATCCTCGCCGGTCGCGTCGACCTCAATGACTTCAAAGGTCTGGTGGCGTGCGGTGGTTTCTCCTACGGCGACGTACTGGGTGCCGGCGAAGGCTGGGCCAAGTCCGCGCTGTTCAACAGCCGTGCACGGGATGCGTTCCAGGGCTTCTTCGCCCGCAGCGACAGCTTCGCGCTGGGTGTCTGCAACGGTTGCCAGATGATGTCCAACCTCAGCGAACTGATCCCGGGCAGCGAGTTCTGGCCGCACTTCGTGCGCAACCGCTCGGAGCAGTTCGAAGCGCGCGTGGCGATGGTCGAAATCCAGAAGTCGGCGTCGATCTTCCTGCAAGGTATGGCCGGCTCGCACATGCCGATCGCCATCGCGCACGGTGAGGGTCACGCCGAGTTCAAGACCCCTGAAGCGCTGATTGAAACCGATCTGTCCGGCACCGTTGCCGTGCGTTTCGTGGACAATCACGGCAAGGTCACTGAAACCTATCCCGCCAACCCGAACGGCTCGCCCCGTGGTATTGCGGGTCTGACCACGCTCGACGGTCGCGTCACCATCATGATGCCGCACCCTGAGCGTGTGTTCCGCGCCGTGACCAACTCGTGGCGTCCGGATGAGTGGGCTGAAGATGGCGCGTGGATGCGCATGTTCCGTAACGCGCGCGTCTGGGTTAACTGATCGCTGATGTACAAGCTGGCGTTCTTTGTGCCACCGAGCCATGTGGAGCAGGTCAAAAACGCGTTGTTCGCCGCCGGTGCGGGGCGAATCGGCGCGTATGACTGCTGCTCATGGCAGGTGCTCGGGCAAGGCCAGTTTCGCCCGCTGGACGGCAGTCAGCCGTTCATCGGGCACGCCGGCGAGGTCGAGCAAGTTCAGGAATGGAAGGTCGAGCTTGTCGTGTCAGATGAGCTGATCGGGCAGGCGGTTGCTGCGTTGAAGGCCAGTCATCCTTATGAAGTACCGGCTTATGACGTGTGGAAACTGGAAGATATCTAGCTTTCCCCGCAGCCTTGCTTTAGACAGATGCTTTCTGCATGACCCCCGCAGCTACTTACGGCCGAATCTCGATCATCGTGCCGTCTTTCACCAGATCCCACACCTCACGAATATCGCTGTTGCGCATCGCGATGCAGCCGTTCGTCCAGTCGAGCGTGTGGAAATACCACTCCGGGTAATCGTCATTGATCGGCGTACCGTGGATCATGATCATGCTGCCGGGCTTCACGCCTTCGCGACGGGCGCGTGCGGCATCGGAAATGTTGGGGTAGGAAATGTGCATCGACAGGTTGTAGGCGTCGCTGGTCTTGCGCCAGTCGAGCCAGTAGAAACCTTCCGGTGTGCGCTGGTCTCCCTCTTGCAGTTTCGGTCCGATGGGCGCTTTGCCCAGTGAGATTCGATAGGTCTTCAGCGCCTCGCCACGGCTGATCAGCTGCAGCTGATGTGCGGATTTGAGCACCAGCACCTTATCGATGGTCCGGTCCGCGATGTTCTGGGTGTCGACAACCTTACCGCCGACGAACTTCTGTTCGCTGCCTTTGGGCACGATGGTCTGAGTGAACGCAGCCTGGGACATCGGCACAACCGACAGGCATAAAACGGCAAGCAACCAACGCATGAAAAGGGTATCCCTGAAGCCTGCGCGGCAATCGCGCGCCGTCGTCTTGATCAAGTGGTTTTATGAGGAGGTGTGACGGACAGGCAATCGGTGTGCACCTGGAAATCCTGCTGCCGCCGGTCGCGGAAAAAGCATTCTAGGGTACGTCTGACGGTCTGGAAAGCCAGCTCCGACCACGGGATATCGGCTTCGTCGAACAACTTCACTTCCAGGCTTTCGATGCCGGCCGCGAACTCCGGTCTGACCAGGTTCGAGCGGTAGAAGATGTGCACCTGGTTGATGTGCGGCACATCGATCATTGAATACAGCTGCAGGTCCTCGACCTCCGCGCAGGCTTCTTCAAGTGTCTCGCGGCGCGCGGCCTGCTCGACACTTTCGCCGTTTTCCATGAAACCGGCGGGTAACGTCCAGTAACCCAGTCGTGGTTCGATGGCGCGACGGCACAGCAACACTTTCTCGCCCCACACCGGCACGACGCCGGCCACGATGTTGGGGTTCTGGTAGTGAATGGTGTCGCAATGTTCACACACGTAACGCGGGCGGCTGTCGCCCTCGGGGATACGCTGGATGACCTGTTCGCCGCAGTTGCTGCAGAATTTCATGATCGAATCGGGTTCCTGTTGGCAGCGGCTATCTTGAGCTGTAGCGCGGGTGGACGGCAAGAGGCGTCTTGCGCGGGCGGGTTGTCCTACAAGACTTGGGCGCATCTTCGCTTTGGTGCATGATGCCGGGCAGGCAACCGATCGAGAATTCCCATGCTGGATGAGCTACTTCACCGTATGAGCAGCCACACGCCGGTGATGCTGGAAACGGACGCGCGCTTTCCCGAAGCCGCCGTGCTTCTGCCCATCACTCGCAGCGCAGAGCCCGAACTGGTGCTGACCCTGCGCGCCAGCGGCCTGTCGACCCACGGCGGCGAAGTGGCCTTTCCGGGCGGACGGCGTGATCCGGAAGACCCTGACCTGATCTTCACGGCGCTGCGCGAAGCCCAAGAGGAAATCGGTTTGCCACCGGGTCTCGTGGAGGTGATCGGCCCGCTGAGTCCGTTGATCTCCAAGCACGGCATCAAAGTGACGCCCTACGTCGGCGTTATTCCCGACTTCGTTGAATACACCCCTAATGATGGCGAGATCGCGGCGGTCTTCAGCGTGCCGCTGGATTTCTTCCGCCAGGATGCGCGCGAACACACCCACCGCATCGACTATCAAGGGCGCAGCTGGTACGTGCCGAGTTACCGCTTCGGCGAGTACAAGATCTGGGGCCTGACCGCGATCATGATCGTCGAGCTGATGAACCTGTTGTTCGACAGCGGCATCGACCTCAACGAACCGCCCAAACGATCAATGATCCACACGCTGAAATCCTGAGCCACGGCCGCGCCGAGCGATGAGAACCGAGCCATGAGAACCGAGCCATGAGGAGCAGACCATGAAGTACCGCCTGGGCGATGCCCGCGTCGACGCGCACGCCAGCAGTTGGATCGCGCCGACAGCCACTGTCATCGGTAATGTGCGCTTGCAGGCCAACGCCAGCGTCTGGTTTGGCGCCGTGCTGCGCGGCGACAACGAGCTGATCGACATCGGCGAGAACAGCAACGTGCAGGACGGCACCGTCATGCACACCGACATGGGCTCGCCGCTGACCATCGGCCGCAACGTGACCATCGGCCACAACGCGATGCTGCATGGTTGCAGCGTGGGTGACAGCACGCTCATCGGCATTAACTCGGTCATCCTCAACGGCGCGAAGATCGGCAAACACTGCATCATCGGCGCGAATTCACTGATCGGCGAAGGCAAAGTCATTCCTGACGGTTCACTGGTCATGGGCTCGCCGGGCAAGATTGTCCGCGAGCTGACTGACGCACAGAAGCAGATGCTCGACGCCAGCGCCGTTCACTACGTCCACAACGCCCAGCGCTACGCGCGTGACCTGGCCCCGCAGGAAGATTGATGTCCAGCGCCGAACCCCCCATCCATGCCGCACCCGTCGATGAACAGCCGATCCATGAAAAGCCGATCCGCTCGCCCTGTGTGAGCATTTGCGCACTGGACAACGCCGACATCTGCACCGGTTGCCAGCGCACCGTGGCCGAGATCACCGGCTGGAGCCGAATGGACAACCAGGCGCGCCGTGCCGTGTTGGTCGCCTGCGATGAGCGGGCGAGGGCGAGCGGGATGATGTTTCAAGTGAGTGGCAACAGCCCTCGACGTTGAATCAACCCTGCGCCGCTGCATCCCATTCCCCGGCCTTCATGGTAAATTGCGCGCCTTTCTACCTGCGGTTGCTTGCACACGGCGAGCAACCCTCGACCTGCTCCACGAGGACCTGAGATGACTCAAATCGGAACTCCACTGTCGCCGACCGCGACCCGCGTTTTGCTCTGCGGTTGCGGCGAGCTTGGCAAGGAAGTGGTGATCGAGCTGCAACGCCTGGGCGTTGAAGTGATCGCCGTCGACCGTTACGCCAACGCTCCGGCGATGCAGGTCGCGCACCGCAGCCACGTCATCAACATGCTCGACGGCGCCGCCTTGCGTGCGGTCATCGAATCCGAGAAGCCCCATTACATCGTCCCGGAAATCGAAGCCATCGCCACCGCGACTCTGGTGGAGCTGGAGTCCGAAGGCTTCACGGTCATTCCGACGGCCCGCGCTGCGCAGCTGACCATGAACCGCGAAGGCATTCGTCGTCTGGCCGCTGAAGAGCTGGACCTGCCGACCTCGCCGTATCACTTCGCCGATACCTTCGAAGACTACAAAAAAGCCGTCGAAGACCTGGGCTTCCCGTGCGTGGTCAAGCCGGTGATGAGCTCGTCGGGCAAAGGCCAGAGCCTGCTGAAAATCGACGCGGACATCCAGAAGGCCTGGGACTACGCCCAAGAAGGTGGTCGTGCCGGCAAAGGCCGGGTGATCATCGAAGGCTTCATTGATTTCGATTACGAAATCACTTTGCTGACCGTGCGTCACGTCGGCGGCACCACCTTCTGCGCACCGGTCGGCCATCGTCAGGAGAAGGGCGACTATCAGGAATCGTGGCAGCCCCAGGCCATGAGCCCGGTCGCATTGGCCGAGTCCGAGCGCGTCGCCAAAGCGGTAACCGACGCGCTGGGTGGCCGTGGTCTGTTTGGCGTCGAGCTGTTCATCAAAGGCGATCAGGTCTGGTTCAGCGAAGTCTCGCCGCGTCCCCACGACACCGGTCTGGTCACGCTGATTTCCCAGGACCTGTCGCAGTTCGCGCTGCACGCCCGGGCCATTCTCGGTCTGCCGATCCCGCTGATTCGCCAGTTCGGGCCATCGGCGTCGGCGGTGATTCTGGTCGAAGGTCAATCGACCCAGACGGCGTTCGCCAACCTGGAACAAGCCCTGAGCGAACCGGACACCGCGCTGCGCCTGTTCGGCAAGCCCGAGGTCAATGGTCAGCGCCGCATGGGCGTGGCTCTGGCCCGTGACGAGTCGATCGAAGCGGCCCGTCGCAAGGCCACTCGCGCTTCGATGGCGGTGAAGGTCCAGTTGTAAGCTTTACGCTGAATAGAAACGGCGCCCTCAGGGGCGCCGTTTTTGTTTGGCTGTTGCGTCGCTAAAAAAGAGATCCGGTGTGATCAGGCAATCGTATCCAGGTCTGCGTGCCGGGTTTCTTTCAGGCACAGCACGGCGATCACGCTGATCAATGCCGCCGCCGAGACATACCCACCGACCCAGCTCAGGCCGCCCATTTCCACCAGCTTCTGTGCGAAGAACGGCGCGACCGAGGCACCTACAATGCCACCGATGTTGTAGGCCGCCGACGCGCCGGTATAACGCACCCGCGTAGGAAACAGCTCCGGCAACATCGCCCCCATCGGCGCGAACGTAACGCCCATCAGAAACAGCTCGATCGACAGGAACAGCGTCACCGCCCAAGTCGTGCCGTGGGTCAGCAAGGGCTCCATCAGAAAGCCCGACAGGATCGCCAGCACGCCGCCGATCACCAGCACCGGCTTGCGACCAAATCGATCACTCGCCAATGCCGAAAGCGGCGTCGCCAGGGCCATGAACAGCACCGCAAAACACAGCATGGCGAGAAACGACTCGCGGCTGTAACCCAAGGTTTTCACCCCGTAGCTCAGCGAGAAGACGGTGGAAATGTAGAACAGCGCGTAGCACACCACCATTGACGCTGCCCCCAGCAGCATCGGCTTCCAGTACTGACCGAACAGTTCGGCAATTGGCAGTTTCACACGCTCATGGCGGGCGATGGCCTTGGCGAAAACAGGCGTTTCCTCAAGCTTCAGCCGCACGTACAGCCCGATGATGACCAGCACGGCGCTGAGCAGAAACGGCACGCGCCAGCCCCAGGAGCGGAATTGCTCGTCGTCCAGCGTCATCGCCAGCGTCAGAAACAGCCCGTTTGCTGCAAGGAAACCGATGGAAGGACCCAACTGCGGAAACATGCCGAACCACGCACGTTTGCCCTTGGGCGCATTCTCGGTGGCCAGCAGCGCCGCGCCGCCCCATTCGCCGCCCAGTCCGAGGCCTTGGCCGAAGCGCAGCACGCAGAGCAGAATCGGCGCCCATGAGCCGATGGCGTCGTAGCCTGGCAGAGCGCCGATCAGCGTGGTGCAGACACCCATGAGCAACAGGGAGGCGACCAACGTCGATTTGCGGCCGACACGGTCACCGAAGTGGCCGAACAGCGCCGAGCCCAGCGGACGTGCGAGAAAGGCGATCCCGAACGTTAGAAACGCCGACAGCATCTGTGCGGTGCTGGAAGTTTGCGGAAAGAACACCGGGCCGATCACCAGCGCGGCGGCGGTGGCGTACACGTAGAAATCGTAGAACTCGATCGCGGTGCCGATAAAGCTGGCGGTGGCGACGCGGGCCGCGGAGTTGGCGGGGCGGGTTTCGCTCTCGTCGCGGGTTGGACAGGCAGAAGTCGTGGTCATGCGGATATCCCTGGCAGTCGTATCGCCTGTCAGCGGGAGACGAAATTTCGTGCGCGCGCTGCGGCAATCGTAATTGTTGTTTTGGGTCCAGCGCTGAACAGATTAGCCCGGATGCGGGCAAAGGCGCGTGGCGTGCTCGGGATGGGAGCGAAGGCCAGGGTGTCGCGTGAGCGGTCAGGCTGTGTGACTGGCCGGATCGCGCGTTGTGCGGGTAGCACGCGGATCGGCGGGGCTGGGTAAGCGGATCGATTATAGGAAGGGGATTGGCGCGGAAACAAGTGTTTCAGGGCGCCGCCTGCCTGTTTAGATCACGTCTTTAGTGCGGGTGTTCAGCCACATCAGCACCCGGCTGACACGGTTGTCCTCGGTTTCGAGGATTTCCAGGCGGTAGGGCCCGATCTTCAGGCAGACCGCGCTGTTGGGGATCGTCTCCAGCGCTTCGGTGATCAGCCCGTTGAGGGTTTTGGGGCCATCGGAGGGCAGATGCCAGGCGAGGCTTTTATTCAGATCGCGAATCGACGCCGCCCCATCAATCACCAGACGTCCGTCAGGCTGCGGCTGAATGTGCGGGTTATCGAGGGCCTGCTCGCTTTCGAATTCACCGACGATCTCTTCGAGAATGTCTTCGAGGCTGACGATGCCCAGCACCTCGCCGTACTCATCGACGACCACGCCCATGCGCCGCTGCTGCTTATGGAAATTGAGCAGTTGCATCTGCAGTGGCGTGCTTTCCGGGACAAAGTACGGCTCGTAGCAGGCGGCTTGCAGTGCCTCTTTGGTCAGTTCGTTGCGCGGCAGCAGGTGGCTGATCATCCGCGTGTTGAGCACGCCTTCCACCTGATTGATGTCGTTGTGGTAGACCGGCAGACGGGTGTGCCGGGAGATGATCAGCTTGTCGATGATCTCTTCGATGGTGTCGTCGAGGTTGATGCCGTCGACTTCGCTGCGCGGCACCAGGATGTCGTTCACGGTCATGCGGTCCAGCGCGTAGATCCCAGAGATCACGTGGGCGCGGCCATACTGGCTTTCGTTGTCCTGATAGACCGTCGGGTGCGCGTCGTCATCGTCATCGACGCTGTCTGGCCGACGCTTCGACAGAAAAGGGCGCAATAGCGTTTTGGCGATGTTCTTGTAGATCCAGGTCAGCGGCTGCAACAGGCGAACCGGGATGCGCAGCACGTTGTTGCCCAGCAGCAGAATGGATTCGGGCCGACGCCCCGCCAGCTTTCGCGGAATGAATTCGGTCACCACCACCAGCACGCTGGCGACGCCCAGCCAGGCAATCAGCGGACCGTGGAAATACCAGTGGCCGATGGCAAGTAACGTGGCGAGGACGGTAATCAGCGCCTTGAGCAGCGTGTTGCCGAGGATGAGGCTGTTGAGGTTGAACGCCAGAACCGGCTTCGGTGGTTCGTTGGAGCGGGGGTTGACCCGCATTGCCCTGAGATTGTGGTGCGCAGCCTCTACCGCACTGAATAGCCCGGACCAGAGGGTGAGCAGGGCAAGCAGCGTGAGCATTGTGCCGACCGGCAGATTATCCATGATCAACGCCCGTCAGATGTGCAGGATGTATTCACGAACGAGCTTGCTGCCGAAATAGGCGAGCATCAGGAGCAGGAACCCGCCCAGGGTCCAGCGGATCGCCTTGTGGCCGCGCCAGCCCAGATGATGGCGTCCCCACAGCAGCACACTGAAGACGATCCACGCCAGGATCGACAGCAGGGTTTTGTGCACCAGATGCTGGGCAAACAGGTTTTCGACGAACAGCCAGCCGGAAATCAGCGACATCGACAGCAAGACCCAGCCGGCCCAGAGGAAGCCGAAGAGCAGGCTTTCCATGGTTTGCAGCGGCGGGAAGCTTTTGATCAGGCCAAGGGGGTGTTTGTTTTTCAGCTGATGATCCTGCAACAACAGGAGCAGCGACTGGAACACCGCAATGGTAAACATCCCGTAAGCGAGGATCGAGAGCAGGATATGGCTGATGATGCCGTGTTCTTCAATGATCGGCTGCAGCGTGCCGGAGGGCGCAAACTGCGCCATCAGGGTCGTCAGTAGCCCCAGCGGGAACAGGAGGATCAGCAGGATTTCCACCGGGAGACGAATGCACGCGAGCATGGTCACGATGATCACGGACACAGCGATCAGGCTGGCGGCACTGAAAAAGTCCAGACCCAGGCCGATAGGGCGCACCAGTTGGCCGAACAGGGCACTGGCCTGGCAGGCAACGGCAAGGGTGCCGATCAGGCACAGCAGCCATTTGTCGGCCTTTTGGCCCTGACGCAGGCGCGTACCCTGGTAGACGGTCGCAGCGGCGTAGAAGACGGCGGCGGCGAGGCTGAAGAGCAAACTCGGTGACAAGGGGGACATAGATCCTGTTGGGCGTGCCCGAAAGCGGGTGAGTTTGGCATATAACGCGCATTCCACGAAAGACTACAGAAGCAGACGCCGTGGTGTCCGTGCGCCGGAGTCTTCGCTATAATCCGCGACCTGCTCAAGCCACAGGCTCGCCGATCGCTGTTTCAGCCGCCTTCAAAGCGCAGGCGTCGCGATGTCGGCAGCCGACTGAAAAGGCCGCTACGGGCCGGGCCGCATCAATCGGGGTTCAGCACGAACCCAAAGGATCACGCATGTTTGAAAATCTGACAGATCGTCTCTCGCAGACGCTGCGCCAGGTCACTGGCAAGGCCAAGCTGACCGAGGACAACATCAAGGACACACTGCGTGAAGTGCGTATGGCGCTGCTTGAAGCCGACGTCGCCTTGCCGGTTGTCAAAGACTTCGTCAATCGCATCAAGGAGCGCGCCGTCGGCACCGAGGTGTCGCGCAGCCTGACGCCGGGCCAGGCGTTCGTGAAGATCGTCCAGGCCGAGCTGGAAGAGATGATGGGGGCGGCCAACGAAGAGCTGACCCTCAACGTCACGCCGCCGGCGGTCATCCTGATGGCCGGTCTGCAAGGTGCGGGCAAGACCACTACTGCCGGCAAGCTCGCCCGCTTCCTGAAAGAACGCAAAAAGAAAACCGTGATGCTGGTGTCGGCGGACGTTTACCGTCCCGCCGCTATCAAGCAGCTGGAAACCCTGGCCAACGACATCGGCGTGACGTTCTTCCCGTCCGACATCAGCCAGAAGCCGGTCGACATCGCCGAAGCGGCTATTAAAGAAGCCAAGCTCAAGTTCATCGATGTCGTGATCCTCGACACCGCCGGTCGTCTGCACATCGACGCGGAAATGATGGGCGAGATCCAGGCGCTGCACGCGGCGGTCAAGCCGGCCGAGACGCTGTTCGTGGTCGACGCCATGACCGGCCAGGATGCCGCCAACACCGCCAAGGCCTTCGGTGACGCGCTGCCGCTGACCGGCGTGATCCTGACCAAGGTCGACGGCGACGCCCGTGGCGGTGCTGCGCTGTCGGTGCGCGCCATCACCGGCAAGCCGATCAAGTTCATCGGTATGGGCGAGAAGAGCGAGGCGCTGGAGCCGTTCCACCCGGACCGTATCGCATCGCGCATCCTGGGCATGGGCGACGTGCTCAGTCTGATCGAGCAGGCCGAACAGACCCTCGACAAGGACAAGGCCGACAAACTGGCCAAGAAGTTGAAGAAGGGCAAGGGCTTCGACCTCGAAGACTTCCGCGATCAGTTGCAACAGATGAAGAACATGGGCGGCCTGGGCGGGCTCATGGACAAACTGCCAAGCATCGGCGGCGTTAATCTGTCGCAGATGGGCAACGCGCAAAGCGCCGCCGAGAAGCAGTTCAAGCAGATGGAAGCCATCATCAACTCGATGACCCCGGCCGAGCGTCGCGACCCTGAGTTGATCAGCGGTTCACGCAAACGCCGTATCGCCATGGGTTCCGGCACCCAGGTGCAGGACATCGGTCGTCTGATCAAGCAGCACAAACAGATGCAGAAGATGATGAAAAAGTTTTCGACCAAGGGCGGCATGGCCAAAATGATGCGCGGCATGGGCGGAATGCTGCCCGGCGGCGGCGGTATGCCCAAAATGTAAATTGCATCGCGCGGGCGTTATTCCCGCGCGTTCTTCATTGGGGCAACCGTCCCGGTGGCCTGCTCAGGCAGGCACTCACTGCCGTCATCCCTGACGGCTCCATGGCAGATCTAGGTGGCCCGACGGCGTACGCCGGAAAAAGTCATTTGCAAAAATCCGGATATTCCTTAGAATATGCGGCCTTTCGGGCACCCATGCCCGCTGTGCATCTTAGATTTGCAGCACCGACTACAGGAAAATTGTTCAATGCTAACAATCCGTCTTGCCCTTGGCGGCTCTAAAAAGCGCCCGTTCTACCACCTGACTGTCACCGACAGCCGCAACCCACGTGACGGTTCCCACAAGGAACAAATCGGTTTCTTCAACCCGGTTGCCCGTGGTCAGGAAATCCGTCTGTCCGTGAACCAAGAGCGTCTGGCCTACTGGCTGAGCGTTGGTGCACAACCTTCTGAGCGTGTTGCTTCGCTGTTGAAGGAATCTGCTAAGGCTGCGGCCTGAGCAATATGAACGCGACGCCAGCTTCCGCCGACGATCTGATCGTCATCGGCAAGATTTACTCGGTACACGGCGTTCGCGGCGAAGTGAAGGTGTATTCCTTTACTGATCCAACCGAAAACCTGTTGCAGTACAAAACCTGGACGCTCAAGCGCGAAGGCAATGTGAAACAGGTCGAGCTGGTCAGTGGACGCGGGAACGACAAGTTCCTGGTCGCCAAGCTCAAGGGTCTTGATGATCGTGAAGAAGCTCGTCTTCTGGCCGGTTACGAGATCTGCGTGCCACGCAACCTGTTCCCTGAATTGACCGACGGCGAGTACTACTGGTACCAGCTTGAAGGTCTGAAGGTCATTGACAGTCTTGGGCAATTGCTCGGGAAGGTCGATCATCTTCTGGAAACCGGCGCCAACGATGTAATGGTGGTCAAACCCTGCGCAGGCAGTCTGGACGATCGCGAACGCCTTTTGCCCTATACGGAGCAATGCGTGTTGGCAGTTGATCTGGTTGCAGGCGAGATGAAGGTGGAATGGGACGCGGATTTCTAAGCAATGGCCAGCCTGCGCATAGAAGTAATCACGCTGTTTCCCGAGATGTTTTCCGCCATCAGCGAATACGGCATTACCAGCCGTGCGGTGAAACAGGAGCTGTTGCAGCTCACCTGTTGGAATCCGAGGGATTACACCACTGATCGACATCACACTGTGGACGATCGCCCGTTTGGCGGTGGCCCTGGCATGGTGATGAAGATCAAGCCCCTCGAAGATGCTCTGGTTCAGGCCAGGCAGGCGGCGGGGGATGCGGCGAAGGTAATTTACCTGTCGCCACAAGGCCGCAAGCTGGATCAGTCTGCGGTACGCGAACTGGCGCAGGAAGAAGCACTTATCCTGATTGCCGGTCGTTACGAAGGCGTCGACGAGCGTTTCATTGAAGCTCATGTCGATGAAGAGTGGTCGATTGGCGACTATGTGTTATCTGGCGGTGAGCTGCCGGCCATGGTCCTGATAGATGCGGTTACGCGACTGCTGCCTGGAGCTTTAGGGCATGTAGATTCCGCGGAGGAAGATTCCTTCACGGATGGTCTGCTGGATTGCCCGCACTACACCCGACCGGAGGTGTATGCGGATCAGCGTGTTCCCGACGTATTGCTTAGTGGCAATCACGCACACATCCGGCGTTGGCGTTTACAGCAGTCCCTCGGGCGGACCTATGAACGACGCGCCGATCTTCTGGAAAGCCGCTCGCTTTCTGGAGAAGAGAAGAAGCTGCTGGCGGAATACCTCCGCGAGCGGGACGATAGTTAACGTATCGATGGTAAATCAGACCGGTTTACCTTAGGAGCACAGCATGACTAACAAAATCATCCTTGCACTCGAAGCAGAGCAGATGACCAAAGAGATCCCTCCCTTTGCCCCGGGCGACACCATTGTCGTTCAGGTGAAAGTGAAGGAAGGCGATCGCGCTCGTCTGCAGGCGTTCGAAGGCGTTGTTATCGCCAAGCGTAACCGTGGTGTGAACAGTGCTTTCACTGTTCGTAAAATCTCCAACGGTGTTGGCGTTGAACGTACTTTCCAGACCTACAGCCCGCAAATCGACAGCATGGCTGTGAAACGTCGCGGCGACGTTCGCAAGGCCAAGCTGTACTACCTGCGTGACCTGTCCGGTAAAGCAGCTCGCATCAAGGAAAAACTGGTTTAATCCCAGTCTTCCCATGCGAATGAAGAAGCAGCCTACGGGCTGCTTTTTTGCTTTCTGGGATTTGGTTTTGTCCCGCCTGTGCAGGTATGAAAAACTGCCCCCCGCTTTTCAACAATCAAGTCAGAACCCATGCCCGCCATTGACCATCCCATGATCGACCGCTTTCTCGACGCCCTGTGGCTTGAGAAAGGGCTGTCGGACAACACGCGCGATGCCTATCGCAGCGACCTCGCGCTGTTCAACGGTTGGTTGCAGGAAAAGGGCGTGGACCTGATGAGTGTCAGTCGGGAAGCGATTCTCGACCACTTGGGGTGGCGGGTCGAAAATGGCTACAAACCTCGCTCGACGGCGCGACTCCTTTCCGGCGTGCGCGGCTTCTATCGCTACCTCCTTAGGGAAAAGCTGATTGCGGTCGACCCGACGTTGCAGGTCGACATGCCGCAGTTGGGTAAGCCACTGCCCAAATCCTTGTCCGAAGCCGACGTTGAAGCATTGCTGGCCGCGCCGGACCTGAGTGACACCATCGGTCAGCGCGACCGAGCCATGCTGGAAGTGCTCTATGCCTGCGGACTGCGGGTGACCGAACTGATCAGCCTGACGCTTGAGCAGGTCAACTTGCGCCAGGGCGTGTTGCGCATCATGGGCAAGGGCAGCAAGGAACGTCTGGTGCCCATGGGGGAGGAAGCCATCGTCTGGGTCGAGCGTTACATGCGCGATGCTCGCCACGAATTGCTCAACGGTCGGCCCAGCGACGTGCTGTTTCCCAGTCAGCGCGGTGAACAGATGACCCGCCAGACCTTCTGGCATCGCATCAAGCACCAGGCCAAAGTCGCCGGCATCGGCAAATCCCTTTCCCCCCACACACTGCGTCACGCCTTCGCCACCCACCTGCTCAACCACGGCGCCGACCTGCGCGTGGTGCAGATGCTCCTTGGTCACAGCGACCTGTCGACCACGCAGATCTACACCCACGTCGCCCGCGCGCGGTTGCAGGAAATGCACACGAAGCACCATCCGAGGGGATAAGAGTACTTCGTGCATCTTGCCAGGAGTGGGTGAGTTGATAGCGAATGGTTAGAAGGTTGATTTCGAATTGATCTTTGCGTGGGAAATAGAGTGGTTCAAAAGCAGCTACAGTTGAACTCAACACTCTAAAATCACATGGAAGGAGAAATAAGATGGCTACTGACTTGATGGGCGGTTCATTTCTGGCAACTCTGGAATTGAAGGATGGTGATTTTTTTCCTGTATTGGGATTCTCCAGGACTGTGGAAGGAGAGGGCGCCCGGTTGGAGACCGAGCCACACGAATATTTACATGCCAGCACGCTGACGGATAAATCCCTTGATAAATCCCTTGTGGTTGAGTTTCGCTATGTCCGTCCTGGGGTGTATGCATTGTCCTGCTGGGGACTCCTTGACTCTGCATTCAACCCGAGAGACGGGGCTCCGGTACCCTTGGCAGGTCATTTTGGTGGACCACCTCTGGTTATTCACAGCAAGGCCGGGTCCGTGCCAGAGAAAGTCGAGTTTTTTATCACTGAAGCAACACGTGAAGAAGTTGCTGATATAGGCCTTAATTTAGATCCTGGCCCGAAACTGCTGAATCCGTGGTTTGAGAAAAGCTCGGAGGCATTATGGATTGGCGTGGATGCCAAGGGCTGTATTGTGAAGACAAACAACAAGGAAAGTGCTCTTGAGATCTGTATAGATAATGAGCCCCCACAGTTTGTGAAGCTATGGTCTTCGACAACTAAGAGTTATCTAAAAATGATTCCCCCCGAACGTCTGGAGGGTAAACAGTGGTGTGCCCGGATGAGTGACCGCGATGGCGTAGACGCGCTTTTTAAATTAAGAGTGATCGGTGTCTATGGCCCGGACGGTGAGATCCAGTTCACCTAGGGCAAAGATGAGATCGGCGATGGCTTCGAGTGCCACAAATGTCGCTGTAACGCCTTTGCCCGTACAAATCAGCCTTGATAGCCCGCACCCGCACCCGCACCCGCGTAGCCCTTGCGCGGTTGCGGGAAATTGCATGCGAGGCACCCTGCGAAGGGGTAAAGCGAATTTCCAATTTGTCGTCTCCACCTAATAGCGAAATGTTAGGCGAGTGATTTCCAATTGATCTTGGCATCATCAGTGCGGTGATTCGAGGGCTGCTATATTTGGTTAGTAATGTTCTTAAACCTTGCCAGGTTGAGAGGTACGGCTACGACGTTGGATAGTTAAGTTTCTGACGACGGTAAGTCTGGAGAACGGATTCGCATTGGACTTCTTCAATAACGCTGGAGGGGATGGCGGAATTCAATTTCCAGTCTCGGATTAAGCACGCTCAGTGCTTTGGCGTGGAAGTCGCAGGTGCCTCATTCTCGTTATGTAGACCGAGGTGCGGGTTTCAAACAAGGGGTGGTTTGGTTGGGTATCTTGACCGCGATGAGAGTGCGGTGTTGAGCCTTGTCTGTTTCAAATTTATCTTATTGCTGGATTTTTGCTCACGAGAGAAAACATGTCTAATGAAGTCACGAGGGAATCATTTGTAGCTACAGTTGATCTCAAGGAGGGCGCAAAGTTGTTTTTTTCTGGATTGAAAATTAATGGCGAAAAAGCCCCAGATGTTTATGTGCTTTTTTTGAGTAAGATGGAAAAGAGATCAATGGTGCTTGGATTCATAGGAAGTTCCAATAAATCCTATCACGTGCGCTTTTTGGGGTATTACGAATCAGAAACTACGCAGCCTGGATCTTCACCTACGTCCCCGAAATCAAGGTTGCAAATGGATTCGGGCCATCCTTTTATAAGCGCTAATGGCAGTAGAGTGTTTCAGCATACCGAACCAGCCGATTTTTACTTAACACGGACAGATGATCGCAATGAGCCTGGTGCAGAATTCACACTCGCGGACGTTGATACGGGTTACTGGGGGCTGGATGTTCATGATAGCGGATACCACATTGTGACCTCTCTGGACCCGAGGGGCGATTATGGAAGTTTTTCCCTATCTTTCGGTGGCACTCCAGCAGAGCTGAAATTTAAGCTGATCGGAACTTATAACCCAGACGGTTCAATCAAGTTCAACGTTTAAGCTATTGCACCAGCAGGGTCGCAGTGGGGGGGGGGGTGGCGGCCCGGTGGGGTTTTAAGCAAATCCCGGCCCCCGCGG
>NZ_JASCOY010000026.1:0-68231 GCF_029960075.1 Pseudomonas sp. PS02290 | reverse complement strand
TTCTTGACGACCATAGAGCATTGGAACCACCTGATCCCATCCCGAACTCAGCAGTGAAACGATGCATCGCCGATGGTAGTGTGGGGTTTCCCCATGTGAGAGTAGGTCATCGTCAAGATTAAATTCCGAAACCCCATTTGCGAAAGCAGATGGGGTTTTGTTTTTGCGCGCGGAAAAGCTGTTAACAACTCTCCACAGTAAAACCCACCCATCAGCAATGCTTGACTTCGCCTCGTGCCCTGAACGGCACGCTTGCGTAGGTCGGCTAGATGGCTATCATGCGCGTCTTACAACCAGGCGCTGAAATCCATGCATACGTTGCTAAAGCTACTTGGAGATGGGGCGTTTCACTCCGGCGAGGATCTGGGGCTCGCGCTGGGCGTCAGCCGAAGTGCTGTCTGGAAGAAGCTGCAGCAGGCCCAGGCTGAGCTTGGCATCGAAATTTACAAGGTGCGCGGCCGAGGTTACCGTTTGGCTTCCCCGCTTTCGTTGTTGGACAGTGAGGTGCTGATCGATGAGCACGAAAGATTGGGTTGGACATGTTGCATTCACGAAACCATCGACTCCACGAATGCCGAAGCCATGAGAATGGCAAGTTCAGGCGCAGCCCTTCCTGCTTTGGTTCTTGCAGAGCAGCAGACAGCAGGCCGCGGCAGGCGTGGGCGTCAATGGGTAAGTCCTTTTGCTGAAAACCTCTATTACAGCCTCGCTCTGCGTATGGATGGCGGTACCCGTCGGCTCGACGGTCTTAGCCTTGTCGTAGGGCTTGCAGTTGTAGATACGCTGCGAGAACTCGGTATCCATAGAGCGGGCCTAAAATGGCCTAACGACATTCTGGTTGGCCGCAAAAAACTCGCTGGAGTGCTGCTCGAGGTAACTGGCGATCTCGCTAATGTTTGCCATGTAGTTATCGGTATTGGGATCAATATCAATATGCGAGATTCCGTTGACGTCGATCAGGCTTGGACGTCGGTGGCTCTTGAGCTGGGAGATATTCAGGACAGAAACAAGGTCGCCTGCGCGCTAAGTCGAAATCTCAGTGGCTATCTTGCTGGCCATCAGGAAAGAGGATTTGCAGCGTATAGAAAAGCGTGGGAGGACAAGCATCTATGGCAAGGCCTCGCGGTCGCTCTCACCGCGGGTGCGAACACCACCCAGGGCGTTGTGAAGGGCATTGGTGACGATGGGGCGTTACGCCTGGAGGTAGATGGGCGTGAAGAGCATTTCAGCGGGGGGGAGGTGACTCTCAGGCTTCAGGGTAGTTAGGGTAGAAATCAGAGTTAGTAAGATCGGCCTGCATTCAGGTGCGTATCGTTAATGAGGTGGGTATGCCATGGACGTTTTTGTTGTTACTCATGTTGAACGGTCTGTATTTCTTCTGGCATCAGCAGGATGCGCCGCTGCGTCCTAAAGAGGTCGAGCCGCTGCTGACTCATCGAGCGTATGGCCAAAATATTCGTTTGCTGGGCGAGTCGGGAGTCGGTGGTGGTACTGCGCGTACCTCTACAGGGCAAGAGAACTGCCTCTACCTGGGGGGAACTGCCAAGCAGGCTGAAGCCGTACTTCTCGAGCAGCGTCTTGTTGCCTTAGATATCGATACTCACCTTGGAAAGCGCCTGGATCAGGAAGGCGGCGCGTACTGGCTGAAAATTGCGCCTGCTAGCCGGCGCTTGGTCAGCGAGGCTTTGATTGCCGAGCTCCGCAGGGATTTTCCCACGCTAAAAAATGAAATAATGTCATGTGAAGGCATTGCAACCGCAGATTAGTTTGAATAGAATGGCGCCCGCTTCGCAGTGCAGATCAATTGATAGGTACTGATGTAGCGATGGTCAATGCTTGTAACCTCAAGTTTTTATTGAGAAAAAGATTGACAGAAGGGTGGCATGATATAGAATGCTGCCTCGCTTAGGAGGGGTTCCCGAGCGGCCAAAGGGATCAGACTGTAAATCTGACGTCTACGACTTCGAAGGTTCGAATCCTTCCCCCTCCACCATATTTTGAGCGTAAGCAGCAAAGCTCAGCGGGTATAGTTTAGTGGTAGAACCTCAGCCTTCCAAGCTGATGATGCGGGTTCGATTCCCGCTACCCGCTCCAAGTTTTCTGGTTGTGCAATGTGTTTTGCTCTTGTAGCTCAGTTGGTAGAGCACACCCTTGGTAAGGGTGAGGTCAGCGGTTCAAATCCGCTCAAGAGCTCCATTACTAAGGCAGATATGTGAGTATCTGCCTTTGTTTTAGGGGCTACGAATACCAAGGTTTTCAAGGTCTTGGTGAGGTGGCGCCGCAGTGAGTCGACGTGCATAATCGCAGTTGTCGAGTTGCTGTTGAAATCTTCCTGTCAGGTCCGCATAATCTTCGGCCTGATTTTGCTTTTAGGTCAGTAGCTCAATTGGCAGAGCGACGGTCTCCAAAACCGTAGGTTGGGGGTTCGATTCCCTCCTGACCTGCCAGATTCTCAAAAGTATCTGGCTTTCTTTTCACAGGATTTTAGTAGATGAATCCAAAGGCTGAAGCCCAAGACTCCCGTTTTGATCTCGTGAAGTGGCTTGTAGTAGTGCTTCTGGTAGTCATGGGTGTCGTTGGAAATCAATACTACTCCGCGCAGCCAATCCTGTATCGCGTTCTTGCCCTGCTTGTGATCGCCGCCGTGGCAGCCTATGTGGCTCTGCAGACGGGGAAGGGTAAGGCGTTCTTTGTTTTGGCCAAAGAAGCTCGCGCTGAGATTCGTAAAGTCGTGTGGCCTACGCGTCAAGAGACTACCCAGACCACTTTGATCGTGGTTGCAGTGGTTCTCGTCATGGCGCTGCTGTTGTGGGGTTTAGATTCCCTGCTCGGCTGGCTTGTTTCCTTGATTGTCGGCTAAGGGTGTCCCGTGGCTAAGCGTTGGTACGTAGTGCATGCCTACTCGGGTTACGAGAAGCATGTCATGCGCTCACTGGTTGAGCGTGTAAAGCTTGCAGGCATGGAAGATGGCTTCGGCGAGATTCTGGTCCCTACTGAAGAAGTAGTGGAAATGCGTAACGGCCAGAAACGCAAAAGTGAACGCAAATTCTTCCCTGGCTATGTGCTTGTCCAGATGGACATGAACGAGGGCACTTGGCACTTGGTCAAGGATACTCCTCGTGTCATGGGTTTCATCGGTGGCACGGCAGACAAGCCGGCCCCTATTACCGATAAAGAAGCTGAGGCAATTCTGCGTCGCGTTGCTGATGGCAGCGACAAGCCGAAGCCAAAAACTCTGTTCGAGCCGGGCGAAGTCGTCCGTGTTACAGATGGTCCGTTTGCTGATTTCAACGGTACTGTCGAAGAAGTCAATTACGAAAAGAGCCGAATCCAAGTGGCGGTGCTCATTTTCGGACGCTCCACTCCGGTGGAGCTGGAGTTCAGTCAGGTCGAAAAGGCGTAACTGAGCTCAGAATCCCATACCCCGCAGCCCTGGGCTGTGGGGTTTTTTCGTCACCGGGATAAACGCGCAAGTAACCGGGGAGCCTTTCGAGGCGCTAGAACCCGTAATTGGAGTGCCTCATGGCCAAGAAGATTACCGCTTACATCAAGCTTCAAGTGAAAGCCGCTCAGGCTAACCCGAGCCCGCCTGTTGGTCCTGCACTGGGTCAGCACGGCGTGAACATCATGGAATTCTGCAAAGCGTTCAACGCCCGTACTCAGGGTATTGAGCCAGGTTTGCCGACTCCTGTGATCATCACTGTTTACAGTGACCGCAGCTTCACCTTTGAAACCAAAAGCACCCCGGCTTCGGTACTGCTGAAAAAAGCAGCTGGCTTGACCAGCGGCTCGGCTCGTCCGAACACCGTAAAAGTTGGCACTGTAACCCGTGCTCAGCTGGAAGAAATCGCCAAGGCAAAAAATGCCGACTTGACCGCTGCTGATATGGACGCCGCCGTGCGCACCATCGCCGGTTCTGCTCGTAGCATGGGCCTTAACGTGGAGGGTGTGTAATGGCTAAGCTGACTAAGCGCCAAAAAGCTATCGCTTCCAAAGTCGAAGCTGGCAAATCTTATAACTTCAACGAAGCCGCTGCTCTGCTGGCTGAGTTGTCGACAGTGAAGTTCAGCGAGTCTGTAGACGTCGCTGTGAACCTCGGTGTTGATCCTCGTAAATCCGATCAGGTCGTACGTAGCGCCACCGTGCTGCCTCACGGCACTGGCAAGACCGTTCGTGTCGCAGTATTTACTCAGGGTCCAGCTGCTGAAGCTGCTCTGGCTGCCGGCGCTGATCGTGTTGGTATGGATGATCTGGCTGCTGAAATGAAAGGCGGCGACCTGAACTATGACGTCGTGATTGCTTCCCCGGACGCAATGCGTGTTGTTGGTCAGCTGGGTCAGATCCTCGGCCCGCGCGGCCTGATGCCTAACCCTAAAGTCGGTACCGTTACTCCAGACGTAGCCACTGCCGTGAAAAACGCCAAGGCTGGTCAGGTTCGTTATCGCACCGACAAAAACGGCATTATCCATACCTCCGTTGGCAAGGTCGGCTTTGATGCAGACAAGCTGCGTGAGAACGTTGAAGCTCTGATCGCTGATCTGAAGCGTATCAAGCCAGCTTCCTCGAAAGGTATCTACGTTAAGCGCGTAACACTGAGCACCACTATGGGCCCAGGCTTGGTCATCGACCAAGGTTCGTTGGACGCGTAAGACCGGCATGGCGCGGGTAACCGCGTCATTGCGAAAATTGGGGTCCCTGCCTGGCGGGGGCTATCCAAGACCGTAGGCGGCGAAAGCCTTAAACCACAAGCCTACGCAGATGGTGCTCCCGGTTCCTTACCGAATCAGACACCAAAACGACATCCGGCTCAGGTCAGATGAAACGGTAACAAGCAGGAGTTAAACCCGTGGCAATTAAACTCGAAGACAAGAAGGCCATCGTCGCTGAAGTCAACGAGGCTGCCAAAGTCGCTCTGTCTGCTGTTGTGGCTGATGCCCGCGGTGTGACGGTAGGCGCGATGACCGGACTCCGTAAAGAGGCTCGTGAAGCTGGCGTTTATGTACGTGTCGTACGTAACACCCTGCTCAAGCGCGCCGTTGCTGACACTGAATACAGTGTCCTCAACGATGTGTTCACCGGCCCGACCTTGATCGCCTTCTCCAACGAACATCCAGGTGCTGCTGCCCGTTTGTTCAAAGAGTTCGCTAAAGGTCAGGATAAGTTCGAGATCAAGGCAGCTGCGTTTGAGGGCAAGTACCTCGCAGCTAATCAGATCGACGTACTGGCTACACTGCCGACCCGCAACGAAGCGATTTCGCAGCTGATGAGCGTGATTCAAGGCGCTACCAGCAAGCTCGCTCGTACTCTGGCGGCTATTCGCGAACAGAAAGAAGCCGCTGCAGCCTAAGGGCCGGCACTTCTTCTCGCGTATTTTTGTTTATTTCGATGGTCGCGTAGGCCGTCCCCCAATTCAGGAATTAGAGTCATGTCTATCTCTCAAGACGATATCCTCAACGCCGTAGCTGAAATGTCCGTTCTGCAGGTTGTAGAGCTGATCAAAGCATTCGAAGAAAAATTCGGTGTTAGCGCTGCTGCTGCTTCCGCTGGTCCAGCTGCTGCTGCCGCCGTTGTTGAAGAGCAAACTGAATTCAACGTCATGCTGCTGGAAGCTGGCGAGAAGAAAGTTAACGTTATTAAGGCAGTTCGTGAACTGACCGGTCTGGGCCTGAAAGAAGCCAAGGCAGTCGTTGACGGCGCTCCAGCAATGGTTCTGGAAGCAGTAGCTAAAGACGCTGCTGACAAAGCCAAGGCTACTCTGGAAGAAGCAGGCGCTAAAGTCGAGCTGAAGTAAGCATCGACTTTGCGTTTCCAGCCCAAGCGTTAAGCGAAAGGCTGATGGCTGGTGGCTTCTGCCACCGGCCTTTTTCCGTTGTTGGCAGCTGATTCGGTTAGCGCTGATTACGTGATCTACCCACCTCGAACGGTGGCGCGAACCATGGGGTTCGCAAGATTTTTCTGGCTGCTCCCGTCGGGAGGAGCCAAACAAGCAGGTGACCAAGCTGGGGAACGCTGATGGCTTACTCATATACTGAGAAAAAACGTATCCGCAAGGACTTTAGCAAGTTGCCGGACGTCATGGATGTGCCTTACCTCCTGGCCATCCAGCTGGATTCGTATCGTGAATTCTTGCAAGCGGGAGCGACTAAAGATCAGTTCCGCGACGTGGGCCTGCATGCGGCCTTCAAATCTGTTTTCCCGATCATCAGCTACTCCGGCAATGCTGCTCTGGAGTATGTGGGTTATCGTCTGGGCGAACCGGCTTTTGATGTCAAGGAATGCGTGCTCCGCGGTGTGACATACGCCGTACCTTTGCGGGTAAAAGTACGTCTGATCATTTTCGACAAAGAATCGTCGAACAAAGCGATCAAGGACATCAAAGAGCAAGAAGTCTATATGGGTGAAATCCCCCTGATGACTGAAAACGGTACCTTCGTTATCAACGGTACCGAGCGTGTGATCGTTTCCCAGCTGCACCGTTCCCCGGGCGTGTTCTTTGACCATGACCGCGGCAAGACGCACAGTTCGGGCAAGCTGTTGTATTCGGCTCGCATCATTCCTTACCGTGGTTCGTGGCTGGACTTCGAATTCGATCCGAAAGACTGTGTCTTCGTTCGTATCGACCGTCGCCGCAAACTCCCTGCATCGGTTCTGCTCCGTGCATTGGGTTACACCACTGAAGAAGTGTTGGATGCTTTCTACACCACCAACGTATTCCACGTTCAGGGCGAGAACCTGAATCTGGAGTTGGTGCCTCAGCGCCTGCGTGGCGAAATTGCCGTTCTGGATATTCTGGACGACAAGGGCAAGGTGATTGTTGAGCAAGGCCGTCGTATTACGGCCCGTCACATCAACCAGCTCGAAAAAGCGAACATCAAGACCCTTGAGGTTCCGCTCGACTACGTTATTGGCCGCACCAGCGCCAAGGCGATCGTGCACCCAGCGACAGGTGAGATCATTGCCGAGTGCAATACCGAGCTGAATACCGAGATCCTGGCAAAAATTGCCAAGGCTCAGGTTGTTCGCATCGAGACGCTGTACACGAACGACATCGACTGCGGTCCTTTCATCTCCGACACCCTGAAGATCGATTCGACCGGCAACCAGCTTGAAGCCCTGGTCGAAATCTATCGGATGATGCGTCCTGGCGAGCCACCTACCAAGGATGCCGCCGAGACCTTGTTTAACAACCTGTTCTTCAGCCCAGAGCGCTACGATCTGTCGGCTGTAGGTCGGATGAAGTTCAACCGTCGTATCGGTCGTACCGAGATCGAAGGTTCGGGCGTCCTGCACAAAGACGACATCGTTGCAGTGCTGAAGACTCTGGTCGACATCCGCAATGGTAAAGGCATCGTCGATGACATCGATCACCTCGGTAACCGTCGCGTTCGTTGCGTAGGCGAGATGGCCGAGAACCAGTTCCGTGTAGGTCTGGTGCGTGTCGAGCGTGCGGTTAAAGAGCGTCTGTCGATGGCAGAAAGCGAAGGCCTGATGCCTCAGGACCTGATCAACGCCAAGCCTGTTGCGGCGGCGGTGAAAGAGTTCTTCGGTTCCAGCCAGCTTTCCCAGTTCATGGACCAGAACAACCCGCTGTCCGAGATCACTCACAAGCGTCGTGTCTCTGCACTCGGCCCTGGTGGTCTGACGCGTGAGCGTGCCGGCTTTGAAGTTCGTGACGTACACCCGACTCACTACGGTCGTGTATGCCCGATTGAAACGCCGGAAGGTCCGAACATTGGTCTGATCAACTCCTTGGCGGCATACGCGCGCACCAACCAGTACGGCTTCCTCGAGAGCCCGTACCGTGTGGTTAAGGACGCTCTGGTAACTGACGAAATCGTTTTCCTCTCAGCTATTGAGGAAGCGGATCACGTCATTGCCCAGGCTTCTGCGGCAATGAACGACAAGAAGATCCTGATCGACGAGTTGGTTGCTGTTCGTCACTTGAACGAGTTCACCGTCAAGGCGCCGGAAGACGTCACCCTGATGGATGTCTCGCCGAAGCAGGTTGTTTCCGTTGCAGCATCGCTAATCCCGTTCCTTGAGCACGACGACGCCAACCGTGCGTTGATGGGTTCCAACATGCAGCGTCAGGCTGTTCCAACACTGCGCGCTGACAAGCCGCTGGTTGGTACTGGCATGGAGCGTAACGTTGCGCGTGACTCCGGCGTTTGCGTCGTGGCCCGTCGTGGCGGCGTGATTGACTCGGTTGACGCTAGCCGTATCGTGGTTCGTGTTGCAGATGACGAAGTTGAGACAGGCGAAGCCGGTGTCGACATCTACAACCTGACCAAATACACACGTTCGAACCAAAACACCTGCATCAACCAGCGCCCGCTGGTGAGCAAGGGTGATCGCGTTCAGCGTAGCGACATCATGGCTGACGGCCCGTCCACCGATATGGGTGAGCTGGCACTGGGTCAGAACATGCGCATCGCGTTCATGGCGTGGAACGGCTTCAACTTCGAAGACTCCATTTGCCTGTCCGAGCGTGTTGTCCAGGAAGACCGCTTCACCACGATCCACATTCAGGAACTGACCTGTGTGGCGCGTGATACCAAGCTTGGGCCTGAAGAGATCACTGCTGACATCCCTAACGTGGGTGAAGCAGCACTTAACAAGCTGGACGAAGCCGGTATCGTTTATGTGGGTGCGGAAGTCGGCGCTGGTGACATTCTGGTAGGTAAGGTCACTCCGAAAGGCGAGACCCAGCTGACGCCGGAAGAGAAGCTGCTGCGCGCAATCTTCGGTGAAAAAGCCAGCGACGTTAAAGACACCTCCCTGCGTGTACCTACCGGTACCAAAGGCACCGTCATTGATGTCCAGGTCTTCACGCGTGATGGCGTTGAGCGTGATGCTCGTGCGCTGTCCATCGAAAAGAGCCAGCTTGACGAGATCCGCAAGGACTTGAACGAAGAGTTCCGCATCGTTGAAGGCGCAACTTTCGAGCGTCTGCGTTCCGCGCTGGTCGGTCGTGTCGCTGAAGGTGGTGCCGGCCTGAAGAAAGGGCAGGAAATCACCAACGAAGTTCTGGACGGTCTGGAGCACGGTCAGTGGTTCAAGCTGCGCATGGTCGAAGATGCGCTAAACGAGCAGCTCGAGAAGGCCCAGGCGTACATCGTTGACCGTCGCCGTCTGCTTGACGACAAGTTCGAAGACAAGAAGCGCAAGCTTCAGCAGGGCGATGACCTTGCTCCAGGCGTGCTGAAGATCGTCAAGGTCTACCTTGCCATTCGCCGTCGCATCCAGCCGGGCGACAAGATGGCCGGTCGTCACGGTAACAAAGGTGTGGTCTCCGTGATCATGCCGGTTGAAGACATGCCGCACGATGCCAATGGCACGCCGGTGGATATCGTCCTCAACCCGTTGGGTGTACCTTCGCGTATGAACGTCGGTCAGATCCTCGAAACTCACCTGGGCCTCGCGGCTAAAGGATTGGGCGAGAAGATCAACCGCATGCTCGAAGAGCAGCGTAAAGTCGTTGAGCTGCGCAAGTTCCTGAACGAGATCTACAACGAGATTGGCGGCCGTCAGGAAAGTCTTGACGACCTGTCTGATCAGGAAATTCTGGATCTGGCGAAGAACCTGCGTGGCGGCGTTCCTATGGCTACCCCGGTATTCGACGGCGCCAAGGAATCCGAAATCAAGGCAATGCTCCGCCTGGCGGACATGCCGGACAGTGGCCAGATGCAGCTGTTCGACGGCCGTACCGGTAACAAGTTTGAGCGTCCGGTCACCGTTGGCTACATGTACATGCTGAAGCTGAACCACTTGGTGGACGACAAGATGCACGCGCGTTCCACTGGTTCGTACAGCCTGGTCACCCAGCAGCCGCTGGGTGGTAAGGCTCAGTTCGGTGGTCAGCGTTTCGGGGAGATGGAAGTCTGGGCGCTGGAAGCATATGGCGCGGCGTACACTCTGCAAGAAATGCTCACAGTGAAGTCGGACGACGTGAACGGCCGTACCAAGATGTACAAGAACATCGTGGACGGCGATCACCGTATGGAGCCGGGCATGCCCGAGTCCTTCAACGTGTTGATCAAAGAAATCCGTTCGCTCGGTATCGATATCGATCTGGAAACCGAATAACACGTGACGCGAATCGAGGGCGGGTCGGTATGACTGCCCTCTGCTCCGCCAGGAGGAAAGGCCTTGAAAGACCTACTGAATTTGCTGAAAAACCAGGGTCAAGTCGAAGAGTTCGACGCCATCCGTATCGGATTGGCATCGCCTGAGATGATCCGTTCGTGGTCGTTCGGTGAAGTTAAAAAGCCGGAAACCATAAACTACCGTACGTTCAAACCTGAGCGTGACGGCCTTTTCTGCGCCAAGATCTTTGGCCCGGTCAAGGATTACGAGTGCCTGTGCGGTAAGTACAAGCGCTTGAAGCATCGTGGCGTTATCTGCGAAAAATGCGGCGTTGAAGTCGCACTGGCCAAAGTCCGTCGTGAGCGCATGGCTCACATCGAACTGGCATCGCCGGTTGCTCACATCTGGTTCCTGAAATCACTGCCGTCCCGTATCGGCTTGCTGATGGACATGACCCTGCGTGACATCGAACGCGTTCTCTACTTCGAGAGCTATGTCGTTATCGATCCGGGCATGACTACCCTCGAAAAAGGGCAGCTGCTTAACGACGAGCAATACTTCGAAGCCCTTGAAGAGTTCGGTGATGACTTCGACGCCCGTATGGGTGCCGAAGCTGTCCGTGAGCTGCTGCACGCTATTGATCTGGAACACGAGATTGGCCGTCTGCGCGAAGAGATTCCGCAAACCAACTCCGAAACCAAAATCAAGAAGCTGTCCAAACGTCTGAAGTTGATGGAAGCCTTCCAGGGTTCCGGCAACCTTCCAGAGTGGATGGTGTTGACCGTTCTGCCGGTTCTTCCGCCAGACCTGCGTCCACTGGTTCCACTGGATGGTGGTCGCTTCGCGACTTCTGACCTCAACGATCTGTATCGTCGGGTGATCAACCGTAACAACCGTTTGAAGCGTCTGCTGGATCTGTCTGCTCCTGACATCATCGTGCGCAACGAAAAGCGCATGCTGCAGGAAGCTGTGGATGCGCTGCTTGATAACGGTCGTCGCGGTCGCGCCATCACTGGTTCGAACAAGCGTCCTCTGAAATCCCTGGCTGACATGATCAAGGGTAAGCAGGGTCGTTTCCGTCAGAACTTGCTTGGTAAGCGTGTTGACTACTCTGGCCGTTCGGTAATTACAGTAGGTCCGACCCTGCGTCTGCACCAGTGCGGTCTGCCGAAGAAGATGGCACTTGAGCTGTTCAAGCCATTCATTTTCGGCAAGCTCGAAATGCGTGGTCTCGCGACCACCATCAAAGCTGCCAAGAAGATGGTTGAGCGCGAGCTGCCAGAAGTCTGGGACGTTCTCGCCGAAGTCATTCGCGAACACCCAGTGCTTCTGAACCGGGCGCCGACGCTTCACCGTCTGGGCATCCAGGCGTTTGAGCCGGTCCTCATCGAAGGTAAGGCAATCCAGCTGCACCCGCTGGTCTGTGCGGCATACAACGCCGACTTCGACGGTGACCAGATGGCCGTTCACGTGCCGCTGACGCTGGAAGCCCAGCTCGAAGCCCGTGCGCTGATGATGTCGACCAACAACATTCTGTCGCCTGCTAACGGTGAGCCAATCATCGTTCCTTCGCAGGACGTTGTATTGGGTCTGTACTACATGACTCGTGAAGCGATCAACGCCAAAGGCGAAGGTCGTGTATTCGCGGATCTGCAGGAAGTTGACCGTGTGTTCCGTGCCGGCGAAGCCGCACTGCATGCGAAAGTAAAAGTGCGCATCAACGAAACGGTCAATGATCGTGACGGTGGCAGCGTCAAGAACACCCGTATCGTCGACACAACCGTCGGCCGTGCGCTGCTGTTCCAGGTGGTCCCGGCCGGCCTGTCATACGACGTCGTCAACCAGCCGATGAAGAAGAAGGCAATCTCCAAGCTGATCAACCAGTGCTATCGCGTGGTTGGCCTGAAAGAGACCGTTATCTTCGCTGACCAGTTGATGTACACCGGTTTCGCCTATTCGACGATCTCGGGTGTTTCCATCGGCGTTAACGACTTCGTTATCCCTGATGAAAAAGCTCGCATCATCGACGCCGCAACCGATGAAGTGAAAGAGATCGAAAGTCAGTACGCCTCAGGCCTGGTTACTCAGGGCGAGAAGTACAACAAGGTGATCGACCTCTGGTCCAAGGCCAACGATGAAGTCTCGAAGGCGATGATGTCCAACCTCTCGAAAGAGAAGGTTGTCGACCGTCACGGTGAGACTGTTGACCAGGAATCCTTCAACTCGATGTATATGATGGCCGACTCGGGTGCGCGGGGTTCCGCAGCACAGATTCGTCAGCTGGCAGGTATGCGTGGTCTGATGGCCAAGCCGGATGGCTCGATCATCGAGACGCCGATCACTGCGAACTTCCGCGAAGGTTTGAGCGTTCTTCAGTACTTCATCTCGACTCACGGTGCTCGTAAGGGTCTTGCGGATACTGCGTTGAAAACCGCGAACTCCGGTTACCTGACTCGTCGTCTGGTAGACGTGGCACAAGATCTGGTTGTTACCGAGGTTGATTGCGGTACTGAACACGGTCTGGTAATGACGCCGCACATCGAAGGCGGTGATGTCGTAGAGCCGTTGGGCGAACGCGTATTGGGTCGAGTGATCGCCCGTGACGTATTCAAGCCTGGTACTGAAGATGTCATCGTTCCAGGCGGCACGCTGGTTGACGAGAAGTGGGTTGAATTCATCGAGCTGAATAGCATCGACGAAGTCATCGTGCGTTCCCCAATCAGCTGCGAAACCCGTTTCGGTATTTGCGCCAAATGCTACGGCCGAGATCTGGCACGTGGTCACCAGGTGAACATCGGTGAAGCTGTCGGCGTTATCGCCGCGCAGTCGATCGGTGAGCCGGGTACCCAGCTGACCATGCGTACATTCCACATCGGTGGTGCGGCAAGCCGTACTTCTGCTGCGGACAGTGTCCAGGTCAAGAACGGCGGTATCGTTCGTCTGCACAACTTGAAGCACGTTGAGCGTCTTGATGGCCACTTGGTCGCGGTTTCGCGTTCTGGTGAGCTGGCAATTGCCGACGAATTCGGGCGTGAGCGCGAGCGTTACAAACTGCCGTATGGCGCTGTGATTCTGGTGAAGGAAGGTGACAAGGTCGACGCAGGGTCCATCGTGGCCAAGTGGGATCCGCACACTCACCCAATCGTCACCGAGATGAAAGGCACCGTGACCTACGTGGGCATGGAAGAAGGTATTACGATCAAGCGCCAGACCGACGAATTGACCGGTTTGACCAACATCGAAGTACTGGATGCCAAAGACCGTCCTGCAGCAGGTAAAGACATTCGTCCTGCGGTCAAGATGGTTGGTGTTGATGGCAAGGATCTGTTGTTGCCGGGTACCGACGTACCCGCTCAGTACTTCCTGCCGGCAAACGCCCTCGTCGGTGTTGCGGATGGTGTGCAAGTGGGTGTGGGTGACGTTATCGCCCGTATTCCGCAAGAGACCTCCAAGACTCGCGACATCACCGGTGGTCTGCCGCGCGTTGCCGACTTGTTCGAAGCGCGTCGTCCGAAAGAAGCATCGATCCTGGCTGAAGTCAGCGGTACGATCGCGTTCGGTAAAGAGACCAAGGGCAAGCGCCGTCTGGTTATCACGCCAAACGATGGTACCGATCCGTACGAGGAGCTGATTCCAAAGTGGCGTCACCTCAACGTCTTTGAAGGTGAGCAGGTCAGCCGTGGTGAGGTTATCTCCGACGGTCCTAGCGATCCGCACGATATCCTGCGTCTGCTGGGTGTCAGCGCTCTGGCGAAATACATCGTCAACGAGATTCAGGACGTTTACCGCCTGCAAGGCGTGAAGATCAACGACAAGCATATCGAGACGATCCTTCGTCAGATGCTGCGTAAAGTCGAGATCGCTGAGTCGGGCGACTCCAGCTTCATCAAGGGCGACCAGATGGAGTTGACGCACGTACTGGTTGAAAACGAGCGCTTGGCGGCTGACGAGAAATTTGTTTCCAAATTTACTCGGGTGTTGCTCGGTATCACCAAGGCCTCGCTGTCCACCGAATCGTTCATCTCGGCGGCCTCCTTCCAGGAGACCACTCGCGTGTTGACCGAAGCGGCAGTGACCGGCAAGCGTGATTATCTGCGCGGCCTGAAAGAAAACGTGGTTGTGGGTCGTTTGATCCCTGCAGGTACCGGTCTGGCATATCACAGCGAGCGCAAGCGTCGTCGTGAAGCCGACAAGCCGATGCGTGTAAGTGCGAGCGAAGTTGAAGCCGCGCTGACCGAAGCGTTGAACTCAAGCAGTAATTGAGAGTAGGGCCCCGATTTTCATGGTCATTGGCATTACCCGGTTTCTATGGGTTGCCAGTGGCTGTGGACATCGGGGCTTTGCCTTGACTGGGGGCAGGATCCTCTTTAGACTCTTGTACCCCTAAATCTGGCGGGACGTATGTCCTGCCATTTTGCTTTTCTTGTAAGACAATAGCGTCGCAAGACAACAGTGGAGCTAGTAGATGGCAACTATCAACCAGCTGGTACGTCAGCCGCGTAAGCGTATCGTCGAGAAATCCGACGTGCCTGCGCTGCAGAACTGCCCGCAGCGTCGTGGTGTGTGCACTCGCGTGTATACAACTACGCCGAAAAAACCTAACTCGGCATTGCGTAAAGTCTGCCGTGTGCGTCTGACCAACGGTTTCGAGGTTTCCTCGTACATCGGTGGTGAAGGCCACAACCTGCAAGAGCACAGCGTCGTACTGATTCGCGGCGGCCGTGTAAAAGACTTGCCAGGTGTTCGTTACCACACCGTTCGCGGGTCGTTGGATACCTCCGGTGTCAAAGGTCGTAACCAGGGTCGTTCGAAGTACGGTACCAAGAAGCCTAAGTAGTAGCGGCTTTTTGTAAAAATTGAATCATCTTATTTTCTGAGTCGATAAGAGTAAGGTCGGAGGCGCCAGTAGGTGCTGATTCCGAGCGAACCTGAAGACCGTTTGAGGGCTTATCCATGCCAAGAAGACGCGTAGCAGCCAAGCGCGAAGTGCTTGACGATCCAAAATACGGCAGCCAGATCCTGGCCAAGTTCATGAACCACGTTATGGAAAGCGGCAAGAAAGCCGTTGCCGAGCGTATCGTTTATGGCGCGCTGGAAAAGGTTAAAGAACGCAAGAACTCCGATCCCCTGGAAATCTTCGAGAAAGCTCTCGACGCCATCGCTCCGCTGGTCGAAGTGAAGTCGCGCCGTGTAGGCGGTGCTACTTACCAGGTTCCGGTCGAAGTTCGTCCGTCCCGTCGTAATGCTCTGGCAATGCGTTGGCTGGTAGACTTCGCGCGCAAGCGCGGTGAGAAGTCTATGGCTCTGCGTTTGGCTGGCGAACTGTTGGACGCCGCCGAAGGTAAAGGTGCTGCGGTCAAGAAGCGTGAAGACGTGCACCGTATGGCTGAAGCCAACAAAGCTTTCTCGCACTACCGCTTCTAATTTCAGCGTCACTAATTTTGCGAGGGCTTTATGGCTCGTACTACACCGATCAACCGTTACCGTAACATTGGTATCGTTGCTCACGTGGATGCTGGTAAAACCACCACCACCGAGCGCGTCCTTTTTTACACCGGTAAAAGCCACAAGATGGGCGAGGTGCATGACGGCGCCGCGACCACCGACTGGATGGTTCAGGAGCAGGAGCGTGGTATTACCATTACTTCTGCTGCTATTACTGCCTTTTGGCAGGGTTCCGAGAAGCAACACAAAGACCAATACCGCTTCAACGTCATTGACACCCCGGGCCACGTAGACTTCACCATTGAAGTTGAGCGTTCCCTGCGTGTACTCGACGGCGCGGTCGTTGTGTTCTGTGGTACTTCTGGCGTTGAGCCTCAGTCCGAAACTGTATGGCGTCAAGCCAACAAGTACGGTGTTCCACGTATCGTTTACGTGAACAAAATGGACCGTGCTGGCGCAAACTTCCTGCGCGTAATTGCGCAGATCAAGCAGCGTCTGGGTCACACTCCGGTGCCGATCCAGCTGGCAATTGGTGCTGAAGACAACTTCCAGGGTCAGATCGATCTGATGTCCATGGAAGCGGTCTACTGGAACGATGCCGATAAGGGTATGGTCCCGGTTCGCAAACCTATCCCTGCTGAATTGCAGGAACTGGCTAACGAATGGCGCAGCAACATGGTAGAGGCTGCGGCCGAAGCCAATGAAGAGCTGATGAACAAGTACCTTGAGGGTGAAGAACTCACCAACGAGGAAATCAAGGCTGCTCTGCGTCAGCGTACTATCGCTGGTGAGATCGTTCTTGCTGTTTGCGGTTCATCCTTCAAGAACAAGGGTGTCCCCCTGGTTCTCGACGCCGTTATCGACTACCTGCCAGCTCCAGTCGACATTCCTGCTATCAAGGGCACCAACCCTGATAACGAAGAAGAAGAGATGGAGCGTCACGCAGACGACAACGAGCCGTTCTCGGCTCTGGCGTTCAAGATCGCTACCGACCCATTCGTGGGTACCTTGACGTTCGTCCGTGTTTACTCGGGCGTGTTGGCATCCGGCGACGGCGTGATCAACTCGGTCAAGGGCAAAAAAGAGCGCGTGGGTCGTATGGTGCAAATGCACGCAAACGCTCGCGAAGAGATCAAGGAAGTACGCGCTGGTGACATCGCGGCCTTGATCGGCATGAAGGACGTCACCACTGGTGAAACCTTGTGCAACGCTGACAAGCCAATCATCCTGGTTCGGATGGACTTCCCGGAGCCGGTTATTTCGGTTGCCGTAGAGCCTAAAACCAAGGATGACCAGGAAAAAATGGGTATCGCACTGGGCAAACTTGCTCAGGAAGACCCGTCTTTCCGCGTCAAAACTGATGAAGAGACTGGTCAGACGATCATCTCTGGCATGGGCGAGCTGCACCTGGACATCCTGGTTGACCGGATGCGCCGTGAGTTCAACGTCGAAGCCAACATCGGTAAGCCTCAGGTTTCGTATCGTGAGCGCATCACGAAGAACTGTGAAATCGAAGGCAAGTTCGTTCGCCAGTCCGGCGGTCGTGGTCAGTTCGGCCACTGCTGGATCCGTTTTGCCCCTGCTGACGAAGGTCAGGAAGGTCTGCAATTCGTGAACGAAGTAGTGGGTGGTGTGGTTCCTAAGGAATACATCCCGGCTATCCAGAAGGGCATCGAAGAGCAGATGAAGAACGGCGTTGTTGCCGGCTATCCGCTGATCGGCCTGAAGGCTACCGTGTTTGATGGTTCTTACCACGACGTCGACTCGAACGAGATGGCGTTTAAGGTGGCTGCTTCCATGGCGACCAAGCAACTGGCCCAGAAGGGCGGTGGTGAGTTGCTTGAGCCGATCATGGCTGTAGAGGTTGTTACGCCTGAAGACTATATGGGTGACGTGATGGGCGACCTTAATCGTCGTCGCGGCATGATCCTGGGTATGGAAGATACGGTCTCCGGCAAGGTAATTCGTGCCGAGGTTCCGTTGGGTGAGATGTTCGGTTATGCGACCGACGTTCGCTCCATGTCCCAAGGTCGCGCAAGCTACTCTATGGAATTCAAAAAATACAATACAGCTCCGTCGCACATCGTCGAAACTGTAACCAAAAAACAAGGCTGATTCAGCGCCTTTAGGCTAGGAGTTATTTGTCGTGGCTAAAGAAAAATTTGATCGTTCCCTTCCGCACGTCAACGTTGGCACCATCGGTCACGTTGACCATGGTAAAACCACGCTGACCGCTGCTCTGACTCGCGTCTGCTCCGAAGTTTTCGGTTCGGCTCGTGTTGACTTCGACAAGATCGACAGCGCACCAGAAGAGAAGGCTCGCGGTATCACCATCAACACTGCTCACGTTGAGTACAACTCGTCCGTGCGTCACTATGCACACGTTGACTGCCCAGGTCACGCCGACTACGTGAAGAACATGATCACTGGTGCTGCTCAAATGGACGGCGCTATCCTGGTTTGTTCGGCTGCTGATGGTCCGATGCCACAAACTCGTGAGCACATCCTGCTGTCCCGTCAGGTAGGCGTTCCGTACATCGTGGTCTTCCTGAACAAGGCTGACCTGGTAGACGACGCTGAGCTGCTGGAACTGGTTGAGATGGAAGTGCGCGATCTGCTGAGCACTTACGACTTCCCGGGCGACGACACTCCAATCATCATCGGCTCTGCCCGTATGGCGTTGGAAGGCAAAGACGACAACGAGATGGGCACCACTGCCGTCAAGAAGTTGGTTGAAACTCTGGACAGCTACATTCCTCAGCCGGAGCGTGCTGTCGACAAGCCGTTCCTGATGCCAATCGAAGACGTATTCTCGATCTCCGGTCGCGGTACTGTTGTGACTGGTCGTGTTGAGCGCGGTATCGTCAAGGTTCAAGATCCACTGGAAATTGTTGGTCTGCGTGACACTACCGTCACCACCTGCACCGGTGTTGAAATGTTCCGTAAGCTGCTCGACGAAGGTCGTGCTGGCGAGAACTGCGGCGTTCTGTTGCGCGGCACCAAGCGTGACGACGTTGAGCGTGGCCAGGTTCTGGTCAAGCCAGGCACCGTCAAGCCGCACACTCAGTTCGAAGCTGAAATCTACGTGCTGAGCAAAGAAGAAGGCGGCCGTCACACTCCGTTCTTCAAAGGCTACCGTCCACAGTTCTACTTCCGTACTACCGACGTAACTGGTAGCTGCGAACTGCCGGAAGGCGTTGAGATGGTTATGCCAGGCGATAACGTGAAAGTTTCCGTTACCCTGATCAAGCCAATCGCAATGGAAGATGGTCTGCGTTTCGCTATTCGTGAAGGCGGTCGTACCGTCGGCGCTGGCGTCGTGGCCAAAATCATCGCGTAAGCGATGATCTTCAAAAAGAGCCCCCGCTTGCGGGGGCTTTTTTATTGGGTTGACACCCCGTTAGCTCGTCTATAGAATTGCGCCTCCTTTAAACGGGCGTATTGCGCTCGGTGGGAAGTAGCCTGGAGTCTGAAATCCAATGCAAAATCAGCAAATCCGTATCAGGTTGAAGGCTTTTGACCATCGCCTGATCGACCAATCCACCCAGGAAATCGTGGAAACCGCGAAACGTACTGGTGCTCAAGTGCGTGGTCCGATTCCACTCCCTACCCGTAAAGAGCGGTTCACCGTTCTGGTTTCTCCGCACGTCAACAAAGACGCGCGCGACCAGTACGAGATCCGCACTCATAAGCGTGTTCTGGACATCGTCCAGCCAACGGATAAAACCGTTGATGCGCTGATGAAGCTTGATCTTGCGGCAGGTGTGGAAGTACAGATCAGCCTCGGCTAAGACTCGGGTCTTAGTCGTGTAACGCTCTGAAATGGGCGGCCATAGCGGGTGAAAGCCCCGTACACTCATGAGGTTTACAACATGACTATTGGTGTAGTCGGTCGTAAATGCGGTATGACCCGTATTTTCACCGAAGAAGGTGTCTCCATTCCGGTTACGGTCATTGAGATCGAGCCGAATCGCGTCACCCAGTTCAAAACCGAAGAAGTCGATGGCTATCGTGCAGTGCAAGTCACTGTCGGCGTTCGTCGTGCTTCCCGTGTGACTGCTGCTCAGGCAGGTCACTTCGCTAAAGCGAACGTTGCCGCAGGTCGTACCGTCCTGGAATTTCGTCTTGAAGAAGGCGAATACAAGGCTGGCGATCTGATCAATGCAGAAATCTTTGCTGCTGGCCAGATGGTAGATGTTACCGGTCAGTCGAAGGGTAAAGGCTTCCAAGGTACTATCAAGCGCCACAATTTCCGTGGTCAAGATAATACTCACGGTAACTCCGTGTCCCACCGCGTCCCGGGCTCTATCGGCCAGTGCCAGACTCCTGGTCGTGTATTCAAGGGCAAAAAAATGTCCGGTCATATGGGCGCTGAGCGCGTGACCGTGCAGTCCCTGGAAGTAGTGCGCGTGGACGCTGAACGCAATCTGTTGTTGGTCAAGGGTGCTGTTCCTGGCGCTACTGGCGGCAATGTGGTTGTACGTCCAGCAGCCAAGGCTCGCGGTTAAGGGGAAGCTGACATGCAATTAAATGTAAATGACGCTCAAGCGATCGAAGTTTCCGAACTGACATTTGGCGGCGAATTCAACGAGACGCTGGTTCACCAGGCAGTCGTGGCCTACATGGCTGGCGGTCGTCAGGGTAGCAAGCAGCAAAAGACCCGTTCTGACGTATCCGGTGGCGGTAAGCGCCCTTGGCGTCAAAAGGGTACTGGCCGTGCTCGTGCCGGTACTATCCGTAGCCCGATCTGGCGCGGCGGCGGTACCACTTTCGCAGCACGTCCTCAAGATCACTCTCAGAAGCTCAACAAGAAGATGTATCGCGCTGCACTGCGCTCCATCCTTGCTGAACTGGTTCGTACTGATCGTTTGGTCGTGGTTCAGGATTTCGCTGTTGAATCGCCGAAAACCAAAGATCTGCTGGGCAAACTGAATGACATGAGCCTGACCGACGTTTTGATCGTGTCGGACGCTGTTGATCAGAACCTGTACCTGGCTGCTCGTAACCTGCCGCACGTTGATGTACGTGATGTTCAAGGTTCCGATCCAGTTAGTCTGATCGCATACGACAAAGTGTTGATCACTGTGTCGGCCGTGAAGAAATTCGAGGAGCTGCTGGGATGAACCAGGAACGCGTATTTAAAGTTCTGCTTGGCCCGCACGTTTCCGAGAAGGCTACGGTTCTGGCAGACAAAAAAGGTCAGTTCGTTTTCAAGGTTGCTACTGATGCAACCAAGCTGGAAATCAAGAAGGCCGTCGAAAGCCTGTTCAGCGTGAAAGTAGAGCGTGTCACTACCCTGAATGTTATGGGTAAGACCAAGCGCACTGCTCGCGGTCTGGGCAAGCGTAATGACTGGAAGAAGGCGGTTATCTCCCTTCAGCCAGGCCAAGATCTCGATTTCAGCAGCAGTGCTGAGTAAGGAAGGGGTGCATCATGGCAATCGTTAAATGCAAACCGACTTCCCCTGGCCGCCGTTTTGTGGTCAAGGTGGTCAACCAGGAGCTGCATAAAGGCGCTCCTCACGCACCGCTGCTCGAGAAAAAATCGAAGACTGGTGGTCGTAACAACAATGGCCGCATCACTACTCGTCACATCGGTGGTGGTCATAAGCAGCATTATCGTCTGGTAGATTTCCGTCGCAACGATAAGGATGGCATTGCTGCCACCGTCGAGCGTATTGAATACGATCCAAACCGTACTGCTCACATCGCACTGCTGCTGTACGCAGACGGCGAGCGTCGTTACATCATCGCGCCTAAAGGCGTGAGTGCTGGCGACCAGCTGATCGCGGGCGCTTTGGCTCCAATCAAGCCAGGCAACGCCCTGCAGCTGCGCAACATCCCAGTGGGTTCTACCGTTCACGGCATCGAACTGAAGCCGGGTAAAGGTGCTCAGATCGCTCGTTCTGCTGGTGCGTCTGCACAGCTGATCGCTCGTGAAGGTGTCTACGTGACTCTGCGTCTTCGCTCCGGTGAGATGCGTAAAGTTCTGGCTGAATGCCGTGCGACTCTGGGTGAGGTCTCGAACTCCGAGCACAGCCTGCGTTCGCTGGGTAAAGCTGGTGCCAAACGCTGGCGTGGCGTTCGCCCAACCGTTCGTGGTGTTGCCATGAACCCGGTTGACCACCCACATGGTGGTGGTGAAGGTCGTACCTCTGGTGGTCGTCATCCGGTATCGCCGTGGGGCTTCCCGACTAAGGGCGCGAAGACTCGTGGTAATAAGCGTACCGACAAAATGATCGTCCGTCGTCGCAAGTAAATAGAGGGATACGACAGTGCCACGTTCTCTGAAAAAAGGTCCTTTTATTGATCTTCACCTACTGAAGAAGATCGAAGTGGCGGCGGAAAAGAACGATCGCAAACCAGTTAAGACCTGGTCGCGTCGTTCTATGATCCTGCCACAAATGGTCGGTTTGACCATTGCTGTGCATAACGGTCGTCAGCATGTTCCTGTTCTCGTGAACGAAGACATGGTCGGCCACAAACTAGGCGAGTTTGCCGGTACCCGCACTTATCGTGGGCACGTGGCAGACAAGAAAGCCAAGCGTTAAGGGGTAAGGAACGATGGAAGTAGCCGCTAAGTTGTCGGGCGCTCGAATCTCCGCCCAGAAAGCCCGCTTGGTCGCCGACCAGATCCGCGGGAAGAAGGTGGGCGAAGCGCTCAACCTGTTGGCTTTCAGCAGTAAGAAAGCCGCCGAGATCATGAAGAAAGTGCTGGAGTCGGCCGTAGCCAACGCCGAGCATAACGAAGGCGCAGACGTTGATGACCTCAAGGTCTCCACCGTTTTCGTCAACGAAGGGCGTTCGCTGAAGCGCATCATGCCACGTGCCAAAGGCCGTGCTGATCGCATCGTCAAGCGGTCTTGCCATATCACTGTCAAGGTTGCTGACAAGTAACGGAGTCGAAGAGATGGGTCAGAAAGTACATCCCATTGGCATTCGCCTGGGAATCGTCAAGGAGCACACCTCCGTCTGGTACGCAGACGGTCGGACTTATGCGGACTATTTGTTCGCTGATCTGAAGGTGCGAGAGTATCTCCAAGACAAACTAAAAAGCGCGTCCGTAAGCCGTATCGATATCCATCGTCCGGCGCAGACTGCACGCATCACCATCCACACCGCTCGTCCAGGTATCGTTATCGGGAAGAAAGGTGAAGATGTTGAGAAGCTGCGTCAGGACCTGACCAAGCAAATGGGTGTGCCTGTGCACATCAATATCGAAGAGATCCGTAAGCCGGAGCTCGACGGTATGCTGGTTGCGCAGAGCGTAGCTCAGCAGCTGGAGCGTCGCGTAATGTTCCGTCGCGCTATGAAGCGCGCAGTGCAGAACGCCATGCGCATTGGTGCCAAAGGCATCAAAATCCAAGTGAGCGGTCGTCTCGGCGGTGCTGAAATCGCACGCACTGAATGGTATCGCGAAGGTCGTGTGCCATTGCACACCCTGCGTGCCGACATCGACTATGCCAACTACGAAGCTCACACCACTTACGGTGTGATCGGTGTAAAGGTTTGGATCTTCAAAGGCGAAGTAATTGGTGGTCGCCAAGAAGAGCTGAAACCGCAAGCACCAGCGCCTCGTAAAAAAGCTGCTAAGTAAGGGGTACGCCAAATGTTGCAACCTAAGCGTACGAAGTTCCGCAAGCAGATGACCGGCCACAACCGTGGTCTGGCATTGCGCGGTAGCAAAGTCAGCTTCGGCGAGTTCGCGCTGAAGTCTGTCGCTCGTGGTCGTCTCACCGCTCGTCAGATCGAGTCAGCGCGTCGTGCACTGACCCGTCACGTTAAACGTGGCGGCAAGATCTGGATCCGTGTATTCCCGGACAAGCCTGTCACCAAAAAGCCACTCGAAGTTCGGATGGGTAAAGGTAAGGGTAACGTGGAGTACTGGGTTGCCCAGATTCAGCCAGGCAAAGTCCTGTATGAAATCGAGGGTGTTTCCGAAGAGTTGGCGCGTGAGGCTTTCGCCCTGGCTGCTGCAAAGCTGCCGCTCGCCACCTCCTTTGTTAAGCGGACGGTGATGTGATGAAAGCGAATGAACTTCGTGAAAAATCAGCACAGCAACTGAACGAGCAACTGCTCGGCTTGCTGCGCGACCAGTTCAATCTGCGCATGCAGAAAGCAACTGGCCAGTTGGGGCAGTCTCACCTGCTCTCGCAAGTTAAGCGTGACATCGCTCGCGTGAAGACTGTGCTCAACCAGCAGGCAGGTAAGTAATCATGGCTGAAGCCGAAAAAACCGTCCGTACGCTGACTGGCCGTGTCGTCAGCGACAAGATGGACAAGACCATCACCGTACTGATCGAGCGTCGCGTCAAGCACCCAATCTACGGTAAATACGTTAAGCGTTCGACTAAGCTGCACGCGCACGACGAAACCAATCAGTGCCACATCGGCGACAAGGTCACTATTCGTGAAACTCGTCCGATGGCCAAGACTAAGTCCTGGGCACTGGTTGATGTTCTCGAACGCGCTGTGGAAGTCTAAGGGCTAGGGGTCGGAGAAATTATATGATTCAGACTCAATCCATGCTCGATGTGGCCGATAACAGCGGCGCACGCCGCGTTATGTGCATCAAGGTGCTTGGTGGCTCTCATCGTCGTTACGCTGGTATCGGTGACATCATCAAAGTTACCGTCAAGGAAGCAATTCCGCGCGGTAAGGTGAAAAAAGGCCAAGTGATGACTGCAGTAGTAGTCCGCACTCGCCATGGTGTTCGTCGCGCAGACGGCTCCATCATCCGCTTTGATGGCAACGCTGCTGTTCTGTTGAACAACAAGCAAGAGCCGATCGGCACCCGTATCTTTGGGCCAGTGACCCGTGAACTTCGTACTGAGAAGTTCATGAAGATCGTCTCGCTCGCCCCAGAAGTGCTGTAAGGAGATCCGACATGCAAAAGATTCGTCGTGACGACGAGATCATCGTGATCGCCGGCAAAGACAAAGGTAAGCGCGGTAAGGTGCTCAAGGTTCTCGCTGACGACCGCTTGGTCGTTGGTGGGATCAACCTGGTGAAGCGTCATACCAAGCCAAACCCGATGTCGGGCGTACAGGGCGGTATCGTCGAGAAAGAAGCGCCATTGCACGCTTCTAACGTCGCCATTTTCAACGGCGCAACCAACAAGGCTGACCGCGTTGGTTTCAAAGTTGAAGACGGCAAGAAAATTCGTGTCTTCAAGTCGACCCAAAAAGCGGTTGATGCTTGAACACTGCTAGGTAGAAGACCATGGCACGACTAAAAGAGATTTACTGGAAAGAAATCGCACCGAAGCTTAAGGAAGAACTTAAGCTTTCGAACGTGATGGAAGTTCCACGCGTTACCAAGATCACCCTGAACATGGGTCTGGGCGAAGCGATCGGCGACAAAAAAGTCATCGAGCACGCTGTTGCAGATCTGGAAAAAATCACCGGCCAAAAAGTCGTCGTGACCTACGCTCGCAAATCTATCGCTGGCTTTAAAGTCCGTGAAGGTTGGCCGATCGGCGTCAAAGTGACTCTGCGCCGTGAGCGTATGTATGAATTCCTGGATCGTCTGCTGTCGATCTCCCTGCCTCGGGTCCGCGACTTCCGCGGCCTGAATGCCAAGTCCTTCGATGGTCGTGGTAACTACAGCATGGGCGTTAAAGAGCAGATCATTTTCCCGGAAATCGACTACGACAAGATCGATGCCCTGCGCGGTCTGGACATTACCCTGACCACCACTGCTCGTACGGACGAAGAAGGTCGCGCATTGCTGCGTGCTTTCAAGTTCCCGTTCCGCAACTGATTGGAGTAGGACCATGGCCAAGAAGAGCATGAAAAACCGTGAGCTGAAGCGTCAGCTCACCGTTGCCAAGTACGCTACCAAGCGTGCTGCGCTGAAAGCGATCATCGTGGATCTGAACGCAAGTCCAGAAGCACGTTGGGAAGCTACGGTCGCACTGCAGAAGCAGCCACGTGACGCAAGTGCCTCGCGCATGCGTAACCGTTGCCGCCTGACAGGTCGTCCGCACGGCGTGTACCGCAAGTTCGGCCTCGGCCGTAACATGCTGCGTCAAGCAGCAATGCGTGGCGACGTACCAGGTCTGGTTAAAGCCAGCTGGTAAGCAGTTATTCACGCAGTACGCCCATTGTGTTCACGTCGAACCGATGGGCGTAGAGCCTGAATTTGAATCAAGCCCCTTTTGGGGCTTGATTCATTTCTGGGGTGCGCCTAGAATTGCCGGCTCGCCAGAGCCCGTGCTCGCACGTGCCCGGAATTTTAAGGCGACAGGTTGTAGCCGTAAGGCTCATTTTTTTTGTATCAGGAGCGTCTAGCCCATGAGTATGCAGGACCCGTTAGCGGACATGCTAACTCGTATCCGTAATGCCCAGATGGCTGAAAAGCCCGTCGTAAGCATGCCATCCTCCACGTTGAAGGTGGCTGTAGCCAAAGTCCTGAAGGACGAAGGTTACATTGCGGGTTATCAGATCAGCAGCGAAACAAAGCCGTTGCTATCCATCGAGCTGAAGTACTTCGAAGGCCGTCCGGTCATCGAGGAAGTGAAGCGCGTTAGCCGTCCAGGCCTGCGTCAGTACAAGTCCGTCGATGAGTTGCCAAAAGTTCGTGGCGGCCTCGGTGTGTCTATCGTCTCCACCAACAAAGGTGTGATGACGGATCGTGCTGCGCGCGCTGCCGGTGTCGGCGGCGAAGTGCTTTGCACTGTGTTCTAAGGGGGGATAAGCATGTCACGCGTAGCTAAGAACCCCGTTAAGTTGCCAGCAGGCGTCGAAGTCAAGCTCGTCGGCCAGCAGCTTTCGGTGAAGGGTGCCAAGGGCACTCTAGACCTGAACATTCATTCGTCCGTTGAAATTGTTGAAGAGTCCGGTGAGCTGCGTTTTGCTGCTCGCAACGGCGATCAACAAACTCGCGCAATGGCCGGTACCACTCGTGCGTTGGTAAACAACATGGTCCAAGGCGTAAGCCAAGGCTTCGAGCGCAAGCTCCAGCTGGTCGGTGTTGGTTACAAAGCGCAAGCAAAAGGCACGGTACTGAACCTGGCCCTTGGCTTCTCGCACCCAGTGGACTACGAATTGCCGGAAGGCATCACCGCTGAGACTCCCAACCAAACCGATATCGTTATTCGCGGTATCGACAAGCAGTTGGTTGGTCAAGTGGCCGCTGAGATCCGCGACTTCCGCCGTCCAGAGCCGTACAAAGGCAAAGGCGTGCGTTACGCGGACGAAGTCGTCCGTCGTAAAGAAGCCAAGAAGAAGTAGGGCATAGCAAATGACCGTCAAAAAAGTTACCCGACTGCGTCGCGCTCGCAAAGCACGCCTGAAAATGCACGAACTCGAAGTCGTGCGTCTCTGCGTGTACCGCTCTTCGCAGCACATTTATGCCCAGGTCATCTCGGCCGACGGCAGCAAAGTCCTGGCAAACGCCTCGACTTTGGACAAAGAACTGCGTGATGGCGCCACTGGCAACATCGACGCGGCCACTAAAGTTGGCCAGCTGATCGCTGAGCGTGCGAAAGCCGCCGGTGTATCGCAAGTGGCTTTTGATCGTTCTGGCTTCAAGTACCACGGTCGCGTTAAGGCGCTGGCTGATGCTGCTCGTGAAGGCGGGCTGGAGTTCTAAGTTATGTCAAATAACGACCAAAAACGCGACGAAGGCTACATCGAGAAGCTGGTACAAGTTAATCGCGTAGCAAAAACCGTTAAAGGCGGCCGTATCTTCACTTTCACCGCGTTGACCGTGGTTGGTGATGGTAAAGGGCGTGTTGGCTTCGGCCGTGGCAAGTCACGTGAAGTGCCTGCTGCGATCCAGAAGGCAATGGAAGCTGCTCGCCGCAACATGATCCAGGTCGATCTGAACGGCACCACGCTGCAGTACGCTATCAAGTCCGCTCATGGGGCTTCGAAGGTCTACATGCAGCCTGCGTCGGAAGGTACTGGCATCATCGCTGGCGGCGCAATGCGCGCCGTTCTCGAAGTTGCTGGCGTCCACAACGTTCTGGCCAAGTGCTACGGTTCGACTAACCCGGTCAACGTTGTTCACGCAACGTTCAAGGGTTTGAAGACCATGCAGTCCCCTGAGTCCATCGCTGCTAAACGCGGCCTGAACGTCCAGGAGATCTTCTGATCATGGCTACCGTTAAAGTAACGCTGATCAAAAGCATGACCGGCCGCATCCCTAACCACAAATTGTGCGTTAAGGGTTTGGGTCTGCGTCGCATCGGTCACACTGTAGAAGTCGTTGATACCCCGGAAAACCGTGGGATGATCAACAAGGCTTACTACATGCTGCGAGTCGAGGGTTAATCGATGAAACTCAATGATCTGAGTCCAGCGCCGGGTTCCCGTCGCGAAAAGCATCGTCCGGGCCGTGGTATCGGTAGTGGTTTGGGCAAGACCGGTGGCCGTGGCCACAAAGGTCAGACCTCCCGCTCCGGTGGCACCATTGCTCCGGGCTTCGAAGGCGGCCAACAGCCGTTGCATCGTCGTCTGCCCAAGTTCGGCTTCGTCTCTTTGAAAGCTATGGATCGTGCTGAAGTTCGCACCTCCGAGCTGGCTAAAGTAGAAGGCGTCGTCACTGTGCAGTCCCTGAAGGATGCCAACGTGATCAACCAAAACGTACAGCGTGTGAAAATCATGCTGTCCGGTGAGGTTACTCGCGCAGTCACCCTCAAAGGTATCGCAGCCACCAAAGGTGCGCGTGCGGCTATCGAAGCAGCTGGCGGCAAGTTCGAGGAATAAATGGCTAAGCAAGGTGCTCTCTCAGCGCTAGGCAAAAGCGGCGGGTTGTCCGAACTCTGGGCTCGTCTGCGTTTCCTGTTCCTGGCGATTATCGTCTATCGGATCGGTGCGCATATCCCAGTTCCGGGTATCAACCCTGACCGTCTGGCGGACCTGTTTCGACAGAATGAGGGGACCATTCTTAGCTTGTTCAACATGTTTTCAGGTGGTGCGCTGGAGCGCATGAGCATTTTTGCACTGGGGATCATGCCGTATATCTCGGCATCGATCATCATGCAGCTCATGACCGCGGTCAGCCCGCAGCTGGAGCAGTTGAAGAAGGAAGGTGAGGCTGGTCGTCGTAAGATCAGCCAGTACACCCGCTATGGCACCGTCGTCCTGGCTCTGGTTCAAGCTATTGGCATGTCCATTGGTTTGGCCGGTCAGGGCGTTGCGTTCTCAGCAGATATCGGCTTCCACTTCGTTGCAGTCACCACCTTTGTTGCTGGTGCGCTGTTCATGATGTGGCTGGGCGAGCAGATCACTGAGCGAGGTGTTGGCAACGGTATCTCGATGTTGATTTTTTCGGGTATCGTCGCCGGTCTTCCGAGAGCGATCGGGCAGTCTTTCGAGTCTGCACGTCAGGGTGATATCAATATCTTCGCCTTGGTCGCCATCGGTTTGCTGGCAGTAGCGATCATCGGTTTCGTGGTGTTCATCGAGCGTGGTCAGCGTCGTATTGCTGTTCACTACGCCAAACGTCAGCAGGGCCGCAAGGTCTTCGCTGCGCAGACGAGCCACTTGCCGTTGAAAGTGAACATGGCGGGCGTTATTCCTGCCATCTTCGCTAGCAGCATCTTGCTGTTTCCGGCTTCGCTGGGTGCCTGGTTCGGTCAGTCTGAAGGTATGGGCTGGTTGCAGGACATCTCGCAGTCGATCGCACCTGGTCAGCCGTTGAATATTCTGCTGTTTAGTGCAGGGATTATTTTCTTCTGCTTCTTCTATACGGCGTTGATGTTCAATCCGAAAGACGTAGCGGAAAACCTGAAGAAGTCCGGTGCCTTTATTCCGGGCATTCGTCCTGGTGAGCAGTCTGCGCGCTATATTGATGGCGTTCTGACTCGTCTGACCATGTTCGGTGCTCTCTATATGATGGCCGTGTGCTTGCTTCCACAGTTTCTCGTGGTCGCTGCAAACGTGCCGTTTTACCTTGGCGGGACCTCGTTGCTGATCGTGGTCGTGGTTGTGATGGACTTCATGTCCCAAGTGCAATCGCACCTCGTTTCGCACCAGTATGAATCCCTGATGAAGAAAGCCAACCTGAAGGGCTACGGCAGCGGCATGCTGCGCTGAAGCACCCATAAGGTTCGAGGAGTTGGTGATGAAAGTTCGTGCATCGGTGAAAAAGCTGTGCCGCAACTGCAAGATTATTCGCCGCGAAGGTGTTGTTCGAGTAATTTGCAGCGCGGAACCACGTCACAAGCAGCGCCAAGGCTAAATGTGATCTGTGCTAAAAGCCCAGCAGCTAGTGCGCTGCTGGGTTGATTATTTGTTATTACAGCGATATTATCTCGCGCCCTATTTCTTGGCTTCCGGGGCGTAGGTAGCTGTCAATTGGAGTCCCACTGAATGGCCCGTATTGCAGGCGTTAACATTCCAGATAACAAGCATACTGTTATCTCGCTGACCTACATCTATGGTGTTGGTCGCACAACTGCACACAAAATCTGTGCTACTACCGGGGTTAACCCGGCGGTAAAGATCAAAGATCTGAGCGACGAGCAGATTGAACAGCTGCGTGGCGAAGTCGCGAAGTTCACCACTGAAGGTGATCTGCGTCGCGAAATCAACATGAAAATCAAGCGCTTGATGGACCTCGGTTGCTATCGCGGTCTGCGTCATCGTCGTGGTCTTCCAGTACGCGGTCAGCGTACCAAGACTAACGCGCGTACCCGTAAAGGTCCGCGTAAGCCGATCCGCAAGTAATCGCCCCAGCGAATCGACAGGAATTAAATCATGGCAAAACCTGCTGCTCGTCCTCGTAAAAAAGTTAAAAAGACAGTGGTTGATGGCATCGCCCACATCCATGCATCTTTTAACAACACAATCGTGACCATCACCGACCGTCAAGGTAACGCTCTGTCCTGGGCAACCTCCGGTGGTTCGGGTTTCCGCGGTTCCCGCAAGTCCACGCCGTTTGCTGCTCAAGTAGCTGCCGAACGTGCTGGTCAAGCTGCGCTGGAATACGGCCTGAAAAACCTCGACGTCAACGTCAAAGGTCCAGGTCCAGGTCGTGAATCTGCTGTCCGTGCTTTGAACGGCTGCGGCTACAAGATCGCCAGCATCACCGACGTGACGCCAATCCCGCACAACGGGTGCCGTCCGCCGAAGAAGCGCCGCGTGTAATCCAGGAGATTGTAAAGAATGGCTCGTTACATTGGTCCAAAATGCAAACTCGCTCGTCGCGAAGGCACCGATCTCTTTCTGAAGAGCGGCGTGCGCGCGATCGAATCGAAGTGCAACATCGAAGCAGCACCTGGTATCCACGGCCAACGCCGCGGTCGCCAGTCCGACTACGGCACCCAACTGCGTGAAAAGCAGAAAGTCCGTCGTATTTATGGCGTTCTCGAGCGTCAGTTCAGCGGTTACTACAAAGAAGCTGCCGGCAAGAAAGGCGCAACTGGTGAGAACCTGCTGCAACTGCTCGAATGCCGTCTGGACAACGTTGTATACCGCATGGGCTTTGGTTCGACTCGTGCCGAATCGCGTCAGCTGGTATCGCACAAGTCGGTCAGCGTAAACGGCAAAACCGTTAACGTTCCGTCCTACCAGGTCCGTGCTGGTGACGTAGTGGCAATTCGCGAAAAAGCGAAGAGCCAGCTGCGTATTGTCCAGGCTCTCGATCTGTGTGCCCAACGTGGCCGCGTAGAATGGGTAGAAGTAGACACTGAGAAAAAGTCTGGCGTCTTCAAAAGCGTCCCAGCTCGCAGTGATCTGTCCGCCGACATCAACGAAAGCCTGATTGTCGAGCTCTACTCCAAGTAAGGGCTAGAAAATAGGTGCATCCATGCAGATTTCGGTAAATGAGTTCCTGACACCCCGCCACATTGATGTGCAGGTTGTCAGTCCGACCCGCGCCAAAATCACTCTCGAGCCTCTCGAGCGTGGTTTCGGCCATACCCTGGGCAACGCGCTGCGCCGCATCCTGTTGTCCTCCATGCCCGGCTGTGCAGTAGTCGAGGCCGAGATTGATGGTGTACTCCATGAGTACAGCGCAATCGAAGGTGTACAGGAAGATGTCATTGAAATCCTGTTGAACCTGAAAGGTCTGGCTATCAAGCTGCACGGTCGAGACGAAGTTACGCTGACCTTGTCGAAGAAGGGTTCGGGGGTGGTTACCGCTGCCGATATTCAGCTGGATCATGATGTCGAGATCGTTAACCCCGATCACGTAATCGCTAACCTGGCGTCTAACGGCGCCCTGAACATGAAGCTCGTTGTAGCTCGTGGTCGCGGTTATGAACCAGCAGACTCGCGTCAGAGCGATGAAGACGAAAGCCGCAGCATTGGTCGCTTGCAGCTCGACTCTTCGTTCAGCCCGGTTCGTCGCATTGCATACGTGGTGGAAAACGCCCGTGTCGAGCAACGTACCAACCTGGACAAGCTGGTTATCGATCTGGAAACCAACGGTACTCTGGATCCTGAAGAGGCTATCCGTCGTGCAGCAACCATTCTGCAACAGCAGTTGGCTGCGTTCGTCGACCTCAAAGGTGACAGCGAACCCGTTGTAGTCGAACAGGAAGACGAGATCGATCCGATCCTGCTTCGTCCGGTTGACGATTTGGAACTGACCGTACGTTCGGCCAACTGCCTTAAGGCGGAGAACATTTACTACATCGGCGACCTGATTCAGCGCACCGAAGTAGAACTGTTGAAGACTCCGAACCTGGGCAAGAAATCCTTGACCGAGATCAAGGACGTTCTGGCTTCTCGTGGTCTCTCCCTCGGCATGCGCCTCGACAACTGGCCGCCTGCAAGTCTTAAGAAGGACGACAAGGCGACTGCCTGATCGTCGTAATCACCGAACGTACTGTTTGGTAAGGAATGAACCATGCGTCATCGTAAAAGTGGACGTCACCTGAGCCGTACCAGCTCTCACCGTAAGGCCATGTTCCAAAACATGGCGGTGTCGCTGTTCGAGCACGAGCTGATCAAAACTACCCTGCCGAAAGCCAAAGAACTGCGTCGCGTTGCTGAGCCGCTGATCACCTTGGCCAAGATTGACAGCGTTGCTAACCGTCGTCTGGCATTTGACCGTACCCGTTCGAAAGAAATGGTCGGCAAACTGTTTAACGATCTGGGCAAGCGTTATGCAACTCGTGAGGGTGGCTACCTGCGCATCCTCAAGTGCGGCTTCCGCGCTGGCGACAACGCGCCCATGGCGTACGTCGAACTGGTTGATCGTCCTGTCGGTGGCTCTGTAGAAGCCGCTGAATAAGACATCAGTCAATACAAAGAACCGGGCCTAGTGCCCGGTTTTTTGTTGTCCGCGCCAAAGCCTCCCGGAGCGCTAGGCTCAGCGCAATTCGGGGTGATTCTAAGTGATAAACGGAACCCTCCTCATTTACCCGTCTTTTCGGTACCAAATGTCCGAATTTCGCCGGATTTCTATGTTTATTTGCTATGCCGCAGGGTGACCAACCAGTCTGGTTGGTTCAAACTAACGCCTTTCACGTGGAGATGGACGGCGATGCAAGGCCACCCGGATGTAATTGATTACCTCAACACGCTGTTGACTGGCGAACTGGCTGCGCGCGACCAGTATTTCGTTCACTCGCGGATGTACGAAGATTGGGGTTTTAGCAAGCTGTACGAACGTATCAATCACGAGATGGAAGAAGAGGCTCAACACGCAGATGCGTTGATGCGCCGGATTCTGATGCTCGAAGGCACTCCGCGTATGCGTCCTGACGATCTGGATGTGGGCACTACGGTACCGGAGATGCTCGCCAGCGATCTTCGCCTGGAATACAAGGTGCGAGCCGCACTGTGCAAAGGTATTGCGCTCTGTGAGCAGCACAGAGACTACGTCAGCCGCGACATCCTCCGCATTCAACTCGCCGACACCGAAGAAGACCATACCTACTGGCTTGAGAAGCAATTAGGCCTGATCAAGTCCATCGGACTCGAAAACTATCTTCAGTCGCAGTTCTGATTACTCAGACCGCCGCTACAAAAAAAGCCCTTGCCGCATATTGCGACAAGGGCTTTTTGTTAAGGCCATGCAATCAGGCGCGATCGCGCTCCAGAAGCGGCTTCAGATAGTGGCCGGTGTAGGACTGTTTCATGTCCGCCACCTGCTCTGGCGTACCGGTCGCGATGATCTGCCCGCCTTTCGAACCCCCTTCAGGGCCCAGGTCGACCAGCCAGTCGGCGGTCTTGATCACATCCAGGTTGTGCTCGATCACAACAACCGTGTTGCCGTGGTCGCGAAGTCGATGCAATACATCCAGCAATTGCTGAATATCCGCGAAGTGCAGGCCGGTGGTGGGCTCGTCGAGGATGTACAGGGTCTTGCCGGTGTCACGCTTGGACAGCTCGCGCGACAGCTTCACCCGCTGCGCTTCACCACCAGAAAGCGTGGTCGCTGACTGGCCAAGTTTGATATAGGACAGCCCCACATCCATCAGCGTCTGCAGCTTCCGGGCAAGGGCAGGCACGGCGTCGAAAAATGTCCGCGCCTCCTCGATCGTCATTTCCAGGACCTCGTGGACGTTTTTGCCCTTGTACTTAACCTCAAGCGTCTCACGGTTGTATCGCTTGCTCTTGCACACATCGCAAGGAACGTAGATGTCAGGCAGAAAATGCATCTCAACCTTGATCAAGCCGTCGCCCTGGCACGCTTCGCAGCGACCACCCTTGACGTTGAAAGAGAATCGGCCAGGGCCGTAGCCACGAGACCTTGACTCGGGCACGCCGGCGAATAGCTCACGGATTGGCGTGAACAGCCCGGTATAGGTCGCAGGATTTGACCGTGGGGTACGCCCGATTGGGCTCTGGTCAATATCAACGACTTTATCCAGATGCTGCAGGCCATCAATGCTGTCGTGTGCCGAAGCCTCAAGCGTCGTTGCGCCATTGAGCGCAGTAGCGCTGAGAGGGAACAGCGTGTTGTTGATCAGCGTAGATTTGCCCGATCCCGATACACCGGTCACGCAGGTCAGCAAGCCGATTGGAATTTCCAGATCGACGTTGCGCAGGTTATTGCCACGCGCGCCTTTGAGTTTGAGCGAGAGCTTTTTATTGCGAGGCGTCCGCTTGGCAGGGACCGCGATCTTCACCCGGCCCGACAGGTATTTACCGGTCAGCGAGTCCGGATGATCCATCACCTCCTGTGGTGTGCCCTCCGCGACAATCTTGCCGCCATGCACGCCTGCGCCCGGCCCGATGTCGACCACGTAGTCGGCCAGTCGGATGGCGTCCTCGTCGTGCTCCACCACAATCACCGTGTTGCCGATGTCTCGCAGGTGCCGCAACGTGTCCAGCAGCCGATCGTTATCGCGCTGGTGCAAGCCGATTGAAGGCTCATCGAGGATGTACATCACGCCGACCAGGCCTGCACCGATCTGGCTGGCCAGACGAATCCGCTGCGCCTCGCCCCCGGAAAGCGTATCGGCGCTTCGATCCAGTGTCAGGTAGTCCAGCCCGACGTTAACGAGGAACTGCAGGCGCTCGCGAATTTCCTTGAGAATTTTGTCAGCGATTTCGCCGCGTCGCCCCGTGAGCTTCAGCTCACCAAAATAATTGGTTGCGTCGCCAATCGGCATGTTGGTGACGGCGGGAAGTGTCTTCTCGCCAACCCACACATGACGGGCCTCTCGGCGCAACCGCGTGCCACGACATTCGGGGCAGGGTTGGGTACTGAGAAACTTCGCCAGCTCCTCGCGAACCGTTGTCGATTCGGTTTCCCGGTACCGGCGCTCAAGATTCGGGACAATGCCTTCGAACGGGTGCGCACGTTTGACGATGTCGCCGCGGTCGTTCAGGTAGCGGAAATCAACGCTGTCCTTACCGCTGCCGCCCAGCAGGACCTTCTGCAAATCGGCCGGCAGTTCCTTGAACGGCACCTCCAGGCTGAAGCCGTAATGCTTCGCCAACGAGCCGAGCATCTGGAAGTAATAGACGTTTCGCCGGTCCCAGCCACGAATCGCGCCTTCCGCCAGCGTGAGCTCGCCATTGACAAGGCGCTTGGTGTCGAAAAACTGTTTCACGCCCAGCCCGTCGCAGGTTGGGCATGCGCCGGCGGGGTTGTTGAACGAAAACAGCTTTGGCTCAAGCTCGCTGATCGCATGGCCACAGATTGGGCAAGCGAATCGCGCGGAGAAAATGATCTCTTCGCCGGGCTCGTCGTCCATCGGCGCAACCAGCGCGATGCCGTCGGCCAGCTTCAGCGCGGTCTCGAAGGACTCAGCCAAGCGCTGTTGCAAGTCCGAGCGCACCTTGAAGCGGTCAACGACGACATCGATCGAGTGCTTCTTCTGTTTATCGAGCTTGGGAAGTTCGTCCAGCTCGCACAGCCGACCGTTCACCCGAGCGCGGACGAAACCCTGAGCGCGAAGCTCTTCGAAGACGGCCAAATGCTCGCCTTTGCGCTCCCGTACCACGGGGGCAAGCAGCATCAGTTTGGCGCCTTCCGGCTGGGCCAGGACCAGGTCGACCATCTGGCTGACGGTTTGCGCCTCCAGAGGAATGTCGTGATCCGGGCAACGCGGCTGCCCCACACGCGCATACAGCAGACGCAGGTAGTCGTAGATCTCGGTGATGGTGCCCACGGTCGAGCGCGGGTTATGGGACGTGGACTTCTGCTCGATGGAAATGGCCGGCGACAGGCCTTCGATCGTGTCGACGTCCGGCTTCTCCATCATCGACAGGAACTGACGCGCGTAGGCGGACAGCGACTCGACGTAGCGGCGCTGGCCCTCGGCGTAGAGCGTATCGAACGCAAGGGACGATTTTCCCGAGCCGGACAATCCGGTGATGACGATCAGCTTGTCGCGTGGAAGGGTCAGGTCGATGTTCTTCAGGTTGTGGGTTCGAGCCCCACGAATCAAGATCTTGTCCAAAGCTGGCCTCGCACGGCGGGCGTGTAAAACGTGGAAGTATACGGGGAAATACTGGATGGATACACACTGTTGAGGATCGCGCCGCCTCACCTGGAAAAAAGAAAATTCCTGCGATGCGCGGCAAACCGTCGTATGTGCTCTAAACGATGGGACTGGTAGAATCGCCGCCGGTTCATACGAGGTTCCTTCATGCACGATTCTCACAGCGAGCGCATGAGCGGCAGCGAAACCCGCGCCGCGGGCGGTCTGGCGCTGGTGTTCGCCTTCCGTATGCTTGGCATGTTCATGGTGCTGCCCGTCCTCGCCACTTACGGGATGGACCTTGCGGGCGCCAGCCCGGCACTCATCGGTCTGGCGATCGGCGCTTACGGCCTGACACAAGCGGTGCTGCAGATTCCGTTTGGCATTATTTCTGATCGCATCGGCCGTCGTCCCGTCATTTATCTGGGACTGATCGTGTTTGCGCTCGGCAGCGTGCTGGCCGCACAGTCGACCTCGATCTGGGGCGTGATCGCCGGTCGGGTTCTGCAAGGCGCGGGCGCTATCTCCGCTGCGGTCATGGCGTTACTGTCCGATCTGACCCGCGAGCAGCATCGCACCAAAGCCATGGCGATGATCGGCATGACCATTGGTGTGTCCTTCGCCGTTGCGATGGTGGTCGGCCCCATTCTCACCAGTGCATTCGGATTGTCCGGCCTGTTTCTGGCGACCGGCGCGATGGCGCTGGTGGGCGTGGCAATCGTCGCCTTCGTCGTGCCCAAGTCCACGGTAACCCTGCAGCACCGGGAGTCCGGTCTGGCGCGACAGGCATTGGGCGCGACGCTTCGTCATCCTGACCTGTTGCGTCTGGACCTGGGTATCTTCGCGTTGCACGCCATGCTGATGTCCAGTTTCGTGGCATTGCCGCTGGCGCTCGTCGAGAAAGCCGGCCTGCCCAAAGAGCAGCACTGGTGGGTGTATCTGACCGCACTGCTGATTTCTTTCTTCGCAATGATCCCTTTCATCATCTACGGCGAAAAGAAGCGTCAGATGAAGCGCGTGTTACTCGGCGCCGTACTGGTGCTGATGCTCACTGAGCTATTCTTCTGGGAGTTCGGCAACACGCTGCGAGCACTGGTCATCGGTACCGTGGTCTTTTTCACCGCATTCAATTTGCTCGAAGCGTCGCTGCCGTCGCTGATCAGCAAAGTGTCTCCGGCGGGCGGGAAGGGCACGGCGATGGGGATTTATTCCACCAGTCAGTTCCTGGGTTCGGCAGCGGGGGGCATCCTCGGTGGGTGGCTTTTCCAGCACGGCGGACTGGATGTGGTGTTCCTGGGAGGCGCCGGGCTGGCCGCCCTCTGGCTAACGTTTGCTGTTACCATGCGCGAACCTCCCTACGTAACCAGCCTTCGCTTGCCGTTGTCGCCCGAGGCTCAACGCGACACAGGCCTTGCCGATCGCGTGTTGGCCGTACGTGGAGTAACAGATGCAGTAGTGGTGGCCGACGAGGCTGCCATCTATATCAAATTTGACAAAGAACTGTTGGATCGGGCGTCTTTCGACGAAGTGGTCAATCCAGCGTCGGAAACGTGTGAAGCCTAGGAGAACGTTATGGCCCGTGGGGTAAACAAAGTCATATTGGTCGGCACATGCGGCCAGGATCCCGAAGTCCGCTACATGCCTAACGGTAATGCCGTGACCAACCTGAGTCTGGCGACAAGCGAACAGTGGACCGACAAGCAAACCGGTCAGAAGGTCGAGAAGACCGAATGGCACCGCGTATCGATGTTCGGCAAAGTCGCCGAAATCGCCGGCGAGTACCTGCGCAAGGGTTCGCAGGTTTACATCGAAGGCAAGCTGCAGACCCGCGAGTGGGAGAAAGACGGCATCAAGCGTTACACGACTGAAATCGTCGTCGACATGCAAGGCACCATGCAGTTGCTCGGTGGCCGTCCTCAGGGCGACGGCGCTCCTCAGGGCCAGGGCGGTGGCGGTTATCAGAACTCCCAGAACTCCGCGCCGCGTCCGCAACAGCAGGCCCGCCCGCAGCAGTCCGCTCCTCAGCCACAGCGCGAGTCGCGTCCCGCGCCGCAACAAGCGCCGCAGCCGGCACCGGATTTCGACAGCTTCGATGACGACATCCCGTTCTAAGCAGCGCGTTACCCAAACGCAATAACGCTGCAAACAAAAGCCCCCGCACAGCTCAGCTGTCGGGGGCTTTGTTTTGGGTCGCGCTGGAGATTACAAACCCAGATCCGACAATCCGGGATGATCGTCAGGGCGGCGTCCCAGCGGCCAGTGAAACTTACGATCCGCTTCCTTGATCGGCATGTCATTGATGCAGGCGAAACGCCGCGCCATCAAGCCGTCTTCATTGAATTCCCAATTCTCGTTGCCGTACGAACGGAACCAGTTGCCTGAATCGTCGTGCCATTCGTACGCGTAACGCACCGCGATGCGGTTATCAGTAAACGCCCAGAGCTCTTTGATCAGGCGATAGTCGAGCTCCTTGTTCCACTTGCGGATCAGGAAATTTTTCGCCTCTTCACGGTTCTCGGCGAAATCGGCGCGGTTGCGCCATTTGGTGTCGAGTGTGTAGGCCAGCGAAACCTTTTCAGCGTCCCGGCTGTTCCAGCCATCCTCAGCCAGGCGAACCTTCTCGATGGCGGATTCGCGGGTGAAAGGGGGAAGTGGCGGGCGAGTCTGGGCATTGGACGACATGGTGGACCTCCAGGCGGTGATGATTCGGTGGTGGGTGGGACGTTTAAGGCTAGGAACTGGAACGCAAACGCTGCTCCAGCATCAGTTGCGCAACCGCCTTGGCGTTTTCAGCAGCACTGTGGTCACCCATGACGCGGGCGACGGTGATCGCGCCGTCCATGAGGATGAGTAACTGCTTGGCCAAGGCGTGCGGATCGGCAATCCCAAGCTGTTCGCAGAGCTCCAGTGTGTAGTCCAGCAGCTTTTGTTTATGCAGTTTGGCGATCAGACGGATGGGGTCTTGCGGGTCGCCCACTTCACCTGCCGTGTTGATAAACGCGCAGCCGCGAAAGCCTTCGGACTCGAACCAGCCTTTGAGCACGTCAAACATATTCAGGATGCGCGCTTCAGGGCTGTCGGCCTTGTTTGATTCAGTCCGGAACCAGTCCATCCAGCGCACGTCACGGGCGTTGAGTGCAGCGGCGGCCACATCGTCTTTGGTGGCGAAATAGCGATAGATGCTTTTCCTCGCGACGCCCGACGTCTTCACCAGAAGGTCCATGCCGGTGGCCTGGATGCCGTTCTGATAAATGAGTTGCTCGGCAGTCGCGAGGATTTTCTCACGGGTGAGGTTCGTTGATATATTCATGACGCAGAAGGTAGAACGTACGTTCTCCTGCGTCAAGCCACTCATTCAAAAACAGGCTCAACGCACCTGATCGGACTCCGGCAGCGCACGTTTCAAATCGGCTGCGCTGGGTGAGGCCTTGGCCAGCGTAACGGGGATGGATTTGGCCGCAGGCACCTTGCTGCGTTCAGCGTGGTGCCACAACGGAACGAGTGGGTTGCACTCGGGGTAGTACGCTGCGCAGCAGTTTTCGGGGATGTCGTAAGCGATGATCTGCAGAGGCCCTACCGAACGCGTGACCTGCGGCTCGATGGCGGTGGTGACGTTGACCCAGTCTCCCGGTTTGAAGCCCATTCGCAGGACATCGTTACGGTTCATGAAGATGACCGCGCGGGTGCCGCTGACGCCACGGAAGCGATCTTCGTAGCCGTAGATCGTGGTGTTGAACTGGTCGTTGCTGCGCAGCGTCATCAGTTGCAGCACGTCGCGGCGAGTATGGTTCGGGTACACGTCATCGTCTTCTTCAAGCAGCTCGGGCGTAATGAACATTGCTCGACCGCTCTCGGTTTTCCACTCACGCTTCGCTGCGGCAATGGGGCGATGAAAACCGCCGGTTTCCCACATGCGGGTTTCCATGTCGTGGAAAATCTCGGGGTAGACCTGAGCGATGCCCTGACGAATCTGCGCGTAATCGCGGCGCCAGGCGTCCCAATCGATTTGAGTGGTCCCAGGTAACGTTGCCTCGGCGATGCCCGCGAGGATGGCGATTTCGGCGCGGAGATGGGCGCTGGCCGGTTCGCTATTACCCTGCCAGGCCCGCACGCAGCCGGTGCTGTCTTCAGTGGTATAGACCTGCTCGACGCCATTTTGCACATCCTTTTCGATGCGCCCGAGGCAGGGCAGGATCCACGCATTTTTCCCCGGAACCAGATGTGTGCGGTTCAGCTTGGTCGCGATCTGGACGTTCAGGTCCAACGTGTTCCAGGCCGGCTCCATGCGGGACGTGTCCGGGATCGCCCGCAGAAAATTCCCGCCGAGCCCGATGAATCCGCGCACGCTCCCGTCCAGCAGTCCTTCGCAGGTCTCAACGGTGTTCAAGCCTTTTTTCGACGGGACCGAGAAGCCATACAGCGCCTCAATTTTATCCACAGGAATTTTTTTCGGGTCTTCGGTAATGCCAACCGTGCGCTGCCCCTGCACATTGGAGTGACCCCGCACCGGGCAAATCCCGGCGCCGCGCTTGCCGATGTTGCCGCGCAGCAGGAGCAGATTCACCAGCATCTGTACGTTGGTCACCCCGCGCCGGTGTTGGGTGATGCCCATGCCGTAAACCAGCATCACGCGCTCGTGTCTGGCGTACACCGTCGCTACTGCCTCCAGCGCGCTACGGCTGAGGCCTGCCTGACGCTCGATGGTTTCCCACGGTGTTTCGAGCACGCAGTTGCAGAACTCGGCGAACCCTTCAGTGTGCTGGGCGATAAACGCCTGATCGATAATCCCGGGCTGACCCTTTGCCAGCGCCGCTTCATCCATTTCAAACAGCGACTTGGCGATGCCTAGCACAACCGCCGTGTCGCCACCGATTGCCAACTGATGGTATTGGGTGCTGATGACCGTCGACTTCGGCCCGAGCATTTCCACCGGGGACTGCGGATTGACGAAGCGTTCCAGGCCGCGCTCGCGGATCGGGTTGAACGTGATGATCGGCACGTCACGCTGCCGGGCTTCACGCAGTTGGTGCAGCATCCGCGGGCTGTTGCTGCCTACGTTCTGGCCGAAAAACAGGATGCAGTCGGTGTGCTCGAAGTCATCCAGCGTCACCGTTCCTACGGGTACCCCGATACTTTCCTGCAAGCCGACCGAGGTGCTCTCGTGGCACATGTTCGAGCTGTCGGGCAAATTGTTGTTGCCGTAGGCGCGGGCAATGAGCTGGTACATGAACGATGTTTCCAGCGAGGCCCGGCCCGATGCATAAAAAACCACGCTGTCGGGCGTCATGCTTTTCAGCTGCGCGCCAATGTCACGGTAGGCTTCCTCCCACGTGGTTTCCTGATAGCGATCGGTCGCTGCGTTGTACCGCATGGGGTGCGTGAGGCGGCCCTGTTGCTCAAGGTCGTAATCGGGCCACTGGCGCAGTTCGGTGAGCGTGTGCCGGGCGAAAAAGGCCGGGTCGGTCTTGCGCGACGTCAGCTCCCAGGCCGTGGCCTTCGCGCCGTTTTCGCAGAACTCCAGGCTGTGGGGTTTGCCGGGCTTGGCCCACGCGCAGCTGACGCAGGCGAATCCGCCCGGTTTGTTTTGCTTGATCAGCGGCAGCCCCGCTCGAATCGGCGCCTGCTCGCGCCAGAGAATCTCCATCACCGACTTTGCCGAGCCCCAGCCGCCGGCGGCAGACGTGTAGGGACGGAAATGAGCTTTGGGATGGATGAGCGACATGGAGTTGATCCTCGGCGGAGCGGGCGCACTGGAGACAGTCGCCCTCGTTAAGGCTACGACGAAGCGGCTCGGTAAAGGTTCGTTACATTTGCTGGCGGGCGGACCGTCAACGGCCAACATGACGATTGCGCCTAGGAAACGAACTTGCCGGATGAAATTCGATCAGTTCCAGAAGGCCTATTTTTCCACGGTTCCCTGACCGAAGGAGTGACTCGCGTTTTGCCGAATTTCAAACCCTTTCTGTTGCTGTGCCTGCTGTTAAGCGTTTTCAGCGTCAATGTTCAAGCCGCCGACGCCCCCGCCGCTGCCACTGCTCCCACTGCTGGCGCTGCCGCACCTGCCGACCCGGCGCCAGAGGATCCTGCCAAAGCGGAGATTCTGGTCAAAGGCGGATTGCTCGGCGCCATCAGTTCCAGCATCGACAGCGTGCAGGACAAGCTCGATGTAGATGGCCACTTGCTCGACTCCTGGCGCCTGCGCGCCGACCGAGCCGCTGACGAGATCGACGCGCTGGTCAACAAGCCGCAGTCGCGCTCCGCGTGGCGGATTGCCGGCGATTTCGTGATGCTGTCCCTGGTGTGGGCGGGCGCGTTCCTGCTGCTCAACCGAATCGGCGCGTTTCTGGTCTATCGGTTATCACGGCATCGGTTCCTGATTCGCCGCGATCGCGTGGTCGGTGTGCTGGGCTATGTGTTGCCTTACATGGTGCCGGCGCTGATCTGCCTGCCGCTGACGCTCTACGTCAGTCACTTCATGCCGACGTCGGTGGGGCGCGCGCTGGCGCTGTGTCTGGCGTACTCGACCAGCAGCGGGATTTTCTCCACATCCGTGCTGTTGTCGCTGATCGTGCTGTTCAATTCGGGCCACAAACGGCCGGCGGTGCGCATCATTCGTCACTACGCGCCGCACCCGTTGTTCATCATCGGCTTTCTCGCGGCGTTGAGCGACGCGCTGACCAGTCCGCAGATTGCCCGGCTGTTCGGCGGTAACGTGACCACCAGCATCGCCGCGTTTACCGGGCTGATGGCGTCGGTCATGTTTGGCATGGTCGTCATCCGCATGCGTCGGCCGATTGCGCATCTGATCCGCAACCGTTCCCTCGGCGCCCGGCTGGCGCGGCCCGCGGTGCAACAGACGCTGAAGATTTTCTCCAGCCTGTGGCACTTGCCGATCCTGCTGATGATTCTGGTCTCGGCGGTGAATCTGATCGGCGCCGGCGAAGGCAGCCAGGAAGCCTTGCGTTGCGCGTTGCTGACGACGGTCATGTTGATCGGCGCGGTGTTTCTCAGCACCTTGTTCCAGCACGTGTTCAAGCCCACCGAGGCGCGGACCGACAGTGTTTACAAGGAGCGTTTGCTGAGCCTGTTGCACGCAGTCATGCGTATTGCGCTGGCGATTGGCTTCATCGAGTTGCTGGGCCGGATCTGGGGTTTCTCGCTGTTTGAATTCGCCCAACGCAATGCGCTGGGCAAAGTGATCAGCGATTCGCTGAGCAGCATCGGTCTGATTCTGCTGGTGACCTGGCTGCTGTGGGTGGTGATGGATACAGCCATTCAGGAAGCCCTGAAGCCTCCGGCCAATGGACGTTCCGCGCGTCAGCCGAGCACGCGGGTGAAGACCATCCTGCCGCTGTTACGCAACGCGATGAAGATCATCCTGGTGGTGATCTGCACCATCACGACGATGGCGAACCTGGGCATCAACGTCGCGCCACTGCTGGCCGGTGCCGGGGTTGTCGGGCTGGCGATCGGTTTCGGTTCGCAGCAGTTGGTGCAGGACGTCATCACCGGGCTGTTCATCATCATCGAGGACACCATCTCCATCGGCGACTGGGTGGTGCTGGATTCGGGCCACGCCGGCACAGTCGAGAGCCTGACCATCCGCACCCTGCGTCTGCGCGACGGCAAGGGCTTCGTGCATTCGGTGCCGTTCGGACAGATCAAGGCCGTCACCAACCAGTCCCGGCAGTTCGCTTATGCGTTCTTCTCGTTCCAGTTCACTTACGACACGGACGTTGACGCGGCGACCTCGCTGATTCGTGAAGCGGGCCAGTCGATCAGCGACGATTTGCTGCTGGCGAGCAAACTGCAGGGGCCGCTGGAGGTGTTCGGGCTGGACCGCATGGACATGAACGGCATTGTCATCACGGCGCAGTTCCGCACCTCTTCGGGTGGGCAGTACGCGGTGAGCCGTGCATTCAACGACCGGCTCAAGCGTCTTGTGGATAAGTCGGCTGAGGTGCGATTCGCGCAAACTTATCCACAACTGGTGATGAGCCCGCACAATCGTCAGGCACCTGAGGGGGAAGAGGGCGCTGAGCAACAAGCGCTGCCCGGCAAGACATCGGTGGTGAACAAGGACGGGTCCGAAAGCCCGGCTTGAGATCTACCGGAACAGCCGATCACGCACCTGCAACATCAGCGCCTCATCCACCTCGCCCCAGTACTGGGGCTTGCCGGCGATGATGGCGGCGATGGGAATGCCGTCGCGGTAAACCAGCTTGTTGCCGACAATCGCCGGGACTTTCGCGCCGGGCAGCAGCGTCCCGGCGAGGTTGAGCGGGTCGACCCCGCTGACGGCAATCAAGCTGCCGTCCAGCGGGCGGTTGCGGACTTCGCGCAACAACGGGATGGCTTCGGGCAGCGCGAATTGCTCACCGGCCAGGCCGGCAACGAAGCGCCCGCCGCGAATCTCTCCGCGAGCTTCAAGCCGATGGAACGTGCGCAGCAACTCGCGCCACGTCGGCAGCCAGTCCGCCTCGCGCTCCAACAGGCGCCAGAACACCACGCCGTATCGACGCAGCAAGGTCATGGCGACATGCTCCAGCGTGTCGCTGTCGATCCTTTGCGACGCGCCTTCTTCCTTCGCCGGCGCGCGACGCAACAACGCCCAGCGCCCGGCATCGTCCATGCCGCCAATGAACGCGCCGCGATTACGTCGACTGGTGTGGCTGGCGCGTTTGCTTGCCGGCGTGATCAGCGCGCGCAGCCCGGCGAAGCTGTCGGCATTGACCAGCCCGGCGCCCACCAATTCCTGCAGCGCCGTTTCCAGTTCAGCCCGCAGCAAGTGAGCTTCGGAGGTCAGCTCATCGAAAAACATCGCGCCCTGGCTCGACAACACTTCATGAACCTTCTGCGCGCGCAGGGATAATTCGGTCGGCGCCGGCTGTTCGGTCAGCCCGGTCCACAGGCGAACCTGCGGTCGCGGCAGCAGCACAATCGGTGTACTGCGCAACGCAGCGCTGCCGACCTTGTTGCGGCTGGTCAGACGCATCCACACCACCTTGCCGGACCGACACAGGTCATCCAGCCAGATCGATGAATAGTCTTTCAAGCGCGCCGGAAGCAGATCACTGTCCCACGCGCCTGCGGCTGACGAAAAACCCTCCAGTTGCGCGACGACTTCCGGCAGCGCGGCTTTGCCCTGACTCTGGGTCGTGGCGGACAGATGCTGCCAATCGAACAGAAAGCGGGTGAAGTCCTGCAGCGACACCGGCTCGATTTCCCGGCGCAGGCGTTTGACCGTATACCGGTGGATACGCGACAGCAGATGCCGCTCGCACCATTGCTCCTCACTCGCGTCAGGGTTGAACTGGCCGCGCAGCACATAACCTTCGCTCTCCAGCTGGGCCAGCGCCTGTGCGACTTCGCTGTGCGTCAGCGCCAACGGCTCGGCAATGGCAGGCACCGTGAGCGGGCCGAAGCCTCCAAGCCGCGCCCGCACGATTTCGACGCGCGCTTCGTCCTCGCTCCAGGCTTCATCGAACCCGGCCAATGCCGCCAAGGGCGGGTGCATTTCGGCGGCGGGATAGATCGCCTGCAAACAGGTCAGCCGCTCCAGCGGAATCCACAGCGCCTGCTCCGGGGTGACCTGCAAGCGCGTGCCCCGGCCTGAGCGGGCCAGGCTCTCCAGCCATTTCATCCAGTCGCCGTGCTCGCGGGCCTCAACGCCGGTGATGCAGCCCAGGGTCATCAGCGCCTCGTGCATTTCATCCACATTTTGCGGCTGCGGCCAGGCTTCATCGGCCACCGCTTTGATCGCATCGACATCCAGCGCGCCGAGATCGTCGGTGGACTCCGGATCGCTCCAGCGCCGATTGAGCACCGCCTGGGTGCGACGTTCTTCCAGCGGCGCGTTGTCGAGAAACGCATACGGCTTGGCGTTGAGAATTTCCGCTGCGAGGGGAGAGGGCGCGGGCAGATCGCGACTGAACAGGCGCACCTCGCCGTTTTCCATGCGCCGCAGCAGTTTCAGCCAGCCTTCGGCGTCCATGGCTTCGTGCAGGCAATCGTCCAGGGTCTGCTCGATCAGCGGATGCTCCGGCACCTCCCGCTCGCCCACCAGATTTTCCAGGCAGGCGATTTGGTCCGGAAACACCGTGGCGATCAGGTCATCGCTCTTGATCCGCTGCAGCTGCGGCGCCACTTTTCGCCCGCCGGTGTAACGCGGCAGGGCCAGTGCGACACCGGCGTTCCAGCGCCAGCGCACGCCGAACAGCGGCGCATCCAGCACTGCCTGAATCAGTAAATGCTCGGCAGTGGCGGAGTTGAGATAACGCCAGACTTCATCGAGCGCAAAACTGTGCGCCGTGGACAGCGACAGCACGATGGCGTCCTCGCTGGCGGCGGCTTGCAGCTCGAAGTTGAAGGTGCGGCAGAAGCGCTTGCGCAGCGCCAGGCCCCACGCGCGATTGACCCGGCTGCCGAACGGGGAGTGAATCACCAGTTGCGTGCCGCCGGACTGATCGAAAAAGCGCTCAATGACCAGCGTGTCCTGTGACGGCAGCGCACCCAGGGCCGAGTGCGCGCGGGCGAGGTATTCAATGATCTGCTCGGCGCTCGCGAGATCCAGGCCCAGGCTTTTCATCAGCCAGTCGGTGCAGGCCAGAAGGTTGCCGGGATGGGCGCTGAGCTGCTCATCGATATCGGCCTGCAAACGTGCGACGGCGAAAGACAATTCATCGCTGCGCCCCGGCGCCTCACCCATCCAGAACGGAATGTTCGGCGGCATGCCGTGGGCGTCCTCGACCCGCACGCGGCCGGACTCGATCCGCAGAATCCGGTAGGACGTGTTGCCCAGCTGGAAGATGTCACCCGCCGCGCTTTCCACGGCGAAGTCTTCGTTGACGGTGCCGATGTTGAGCGCCTGGGGTTCGAGGACCACGCTGTAATCGGCGTTGTCCGGAATCGTGCCGCCGCTGGTGACCGCCGTGAGTTTGCTGCCGCGCCGACCACGCAACGTGCGGGTTACCGCGTCGCGATGCAGGTACGCCGCGCGCACGCCCTGACGCCCGCTGTAACCCTCGGCGAGCATGCTGAGCAGCGCCTGATAATGGGTTTCGTCGACTTCGGCGTAGGGCGAGGCCTTGCGGAACAGCGCCAGCAGGTCCTGCTCCTGCCATTCCTGACAACTGACCTCGGCAATGATCTGCTGCGCCAGCACATCCAGCGGCGCCTTGGGAATGACCAGCGTGTCGAGCTCGCCGCGACGCACACAATCCAGCAGCGCCGCGCACTCGATCAAATCATCCCGAGACACCGCAAACAGCCGCCCCTTGGGAGTACCGCCAACGTGGTGGCCGGAACGACCGACGCGCTGCAAAAAGGAAGCGATGGAACGGGGCGAACTGATCTGGCAAACCAGATCGACGTCACCGATATCAATCCCCAGCTCCAGCGAGGCCGTGGCGATCAACACCTGCAGGTCACCGCGCTTGAGGCGCTGCTCGGCGTCGAGCCGTTGCTCTTTTGCCATGCTGCCGTGGTGGGCGGCGACCGCCTCTTTGCCCAGTCGCTCACTCAGATGCCGCGCCATGCGCTCAGCCAGCCGCCGGGTGTTGACGAAGATGAGAGTGGTGCGGTGTTCGCGCGCCAGCACCGCGAGCCGGTCATAGACCAGTTGCCAGACGTCACTGGACATGACGGCGCTCAAGGCAACCGGCGGCACTTCGATGGCCAGATCCCGAGGACGCGCGTGGCCGATGTCAACGATGGCGCAGGGACGGCTGATCGGATCGCTGCCGACCAGAAAACGTGATACGCGCTCGATGGGTTTCTGCGTCGCCGACAGCCCGATGCGCAGCAGCGGTTCTGCACACAGCGCCTGCAAACGCTCCAGCGTGAGGGCGAGATGGCTGCCACGCTTGCCGGCCGCGATCGCGTGAATCTCATCGACGATGACGGTCTGCGTGCTCGACAACATGCGCCGACCGGAGTCGGAGCCCAGCAGCACGTACAGCGACTCCGGCGTCGTGACCAAGATATTCGGCGCGGTTTTACGCATGGCCGTGCGTTCTTTCTGCGGCGTATCACCAGTGCGCACGGCGGTGGTGATGCGCAGCCCCGGCAGGCCTTGCTGAATCAGTTGATCGGTGATGCCCGCCAACGGATTCTGCAGGTTGATCTGGATGTCGTTGGACAGCGCTTTCAGGGGCGAGACGTAGACCACGAAGGTCTCATTCGGCAGCTCGCCGCCGTGCTCCAGCCCTTGATGCACCAGATCATCGATGACTGCCAGAAACGCCGTCAGGGTTTTCCCGGAACCGGTGGGCGCGGCGATCAACGTGGACTGGCGGCCCTTGATCAACGGCCACGCCTGGGCCTGGGCCGCAGTAATGGCCGGGAACGTGGAGCGAAACCACGCGCTGACCGCCGGATGAAAGGCGTCGAGCACCGGGTCGGGTGTCTGGGGAAGGTTCATGCGCAATTAATGCGGGCGCCGGCGGGTAGATGCAAGGGTCAGATGCTCAGGGGAAGACACAAGGGCGAGTGATCGGAGACGCGTTTCAGGGCGCCGCACGCGCGCATGCCCGCCGTTGTTGGGACTTGCCCGATGACGTGTTATGTTTGCGGACGTTTTTCACCTATTTTTAATCGACCTGAAGACTGAGCCTGCTGACTCTATGCGAATGCGCCTTATGCTGTTGGGCGGCGGGAATGCCCTCGGGCAGGCGTTGATTCGTCTAGGTGCCGAGGAGAACATTGGTTTCCTCGCGCCGCGTCCACCCCAAGACGGTTGGGACGCGGCAAGCCTGACGCAACTGCTCGATGACACCCGCCCGGATGCCTTGATCAATCTCGCTTACTACTTCGACTGGTTTCAGGCGGAGCGGGTGAGCGCTGACAGGCTGGATAATCAGGAACGCTCCGTCGAGCGTCTCGCTGAACTGTGCCAGCACCACAATATCGTCCTCGTCCAACCCTCCAGCTACCGCGTGTTCGACGGTTCGCGGGCGACGGCTTACAGCGAAAAAGACGAGCCCGTGCCGCTGGGTTCCCGTGGCCAGGCCTTGTGGCGCATCGAGCAAAGCGTGCGCGCCACCTGCCCGCAACATGTGCTGCTGCGTTTCGGCTGGCTGCTCGACGACAGCGCCGAAGGCGTGCTCGGGCGCTTTCTCAGCCGCGCCGAATCCCCCGGTGAATTGCTGCTGGCGGACGACCGTCGTGGCAATCCGACCCCGGTCGATGATGCCGCGAGGGTCATCATTTCGGTGCTCAAACAGCTCGATTGCGCCGCGCCGCTGTGGGGCACTTACCACTACGCCGGGCACGAAGCGACCACGCCACTGGCGTTCGGTCAGGCCGTGTTGACCGAAGCCCGTCTGCTGCGTCCGCTGGCAATCGAAACGCCGACCGCCCAGGCCCACGCCGCACGCCCGGACGCCAGCGAAGAGCCGCAGAACGCCGTGCTCGCCTGCAAGAAAATTCTCCACACTTTCGGTATCAAGCCACGCGCCTGGCGTGCTGGTTTGCCCAACCTACTGGACCGCTATTACCGCCATGTCTGATGCTCCTGTCCTCATCACCGGCGGCGCCGGTTTCATCGGTTCGCACCTGACCGACGCGCTGCTCGCCAAGGGCTACGCGGTACGCATCCTCGACGATCTTTCCACCGGCAAACGCAGCAACCTGCCTCTGGACAATCCCCGTGTCGAGTTGATCGAAGGTGATGTCGCCGATGCCGCGCTGGTGGCCCGGGCGGCGGTGGGTTGTCAGGCCGTGGCGCACCTGGCTGCCGTCGCGTCGGTGCAGGCCTCGGTGGATGATCCGGTGAAGACGCACCAGAGCAATTTCATCGGCACGCTAAATGTCTGTGAAGCGATGCGCGAGGCCGGTATCAAACGCGTGGTGTTTGCTTCCAGCGCTGCGGTTTACGGCAATAACGGTGAAGGCGAGGCCATCACCGAAGACACGCCGAAAGCGCCGCTGACCCCCTACGCGTCGGACAAACTGGCCGGTGAGCACTACTTCGATTTCTATCGTCGCCAGCACGGTTTCGAGCCCGTGATTTTCCGCTTCTTCAACATCTTCGGCCCGCGTCAGGACCCTTCTTCGCCGTACTCCGGCGTGATCAGCATTTTCGCAGAGCGGGCGGTAAACGGTCTGCCGATTGCGGTGTTCGGCGACGGCGAGCAGACCCGGGACTTCTTCTACGTCGAGGACCTGGTGGACCTTGTGGTGCAGGGCATCGAGATGCCGACGGTGGCAGAGGGCGCAGTCAATGTCGGGCTGAACGCGACGACTTCGTTGAATGAGCTGCTGAGCGCCCTTGCCGAGGTGGTGGGAGATCTGCCGCCGGTGAGCTACCTGCCGGCACGTTCGGGTGACATCAAGCATTCACGTGCCAGCAATCAGCGTCTGCTTGAGCGCTTTAAGGTGCCCGAGCCGACGCCGCTGAAAGTCGGGCTGGCGCGGCTGCTGGGGCGCTGAAACCCGCGCAGCAAAAAGGCACCGAGGAGGTGCCTTTTTTGTGCCTGCTGGGTCGGGCGCAAGCGCTTCGAACTTCAAGCGCTTAGAACTTGTAACCCACCCCGACCATGTACACCCACGGATCGACGTCCACGTTCACTTTGGTCCGGCCGACGCCCAGCGCCGACGGACCGTCCAGCGTGGCTTGGGTGTCGATGTCCACGTACCAGACGGCGGCGTTGAGCATGATCTTGTCCGTCAGCATGTAGTCCGCGCCGATCTGACCGGCCCAGCCCCACGAATTCTTGATGTGCAGGTTGTTCATGCCCTGGCCTTTGCGTTCGCTGCTCAGGTTTTCGTCGTAGAACCAGGTGTAGTTCACGCCGACACCGGCGTATGGCTGGAATTTCGACGTCGCGTCCATCGGGTAGTACTGCAGCGACAGGGTTGGCGGCAGCTGTTTCACGTCCGCCAGCTTGCCATCCAGACCCGGGCCCAGGCCTTTAACCGCGACGGTGTGCTGGAAGGGCGTTGCCGCCAGCAACTCAAGGCCCACGTGATCGGTGAGCATGTAGGCGAAGGCCAGCCCCAGTTGGGTGTCGCTGTCCAGCGTCGCTTTGGTACCCGGGACTTTGGTGCCGTCCAGCTTCAGGTTTCCGCTTTCTTCGTTGGGCGCCGTCGTTGCAGCACCGGCGCGAATGATGAAGTCACCGGCCTGGTGGGCGTGAGCGGCGAGAGGGACACCGAGTGCAAGCGCGAGCAGGGGCACGCTGAGCAGGGACTTGTGCATGGGGGCTCCGTAAGGGCATAAAAAGAGATGCCGTATGTTACGAAGCGTCTAGCTCGCGGTTTTTGACCTGGCTCAATGAAAGTGCAATTAGGGTGTGCCTGCTAACGAACCTCACTGCTCATCTGGCATTTCGTACACCAGAATCTTGTCCGCTTCCATCTGGTAACCCGCGTCGGCCAGTTCGGTGGTCGAAGATTTGACCTGCATCGGGCCTTCGATCCAGTAGGGCTGGTACAGCTCGTCCACCTTGACGCCCAGTTCGCTGGTCACGTGGACGATCTGATTCGGAGGCGGTGGAGGCACATGAATGCAGGCGCCGAAATACGGGACCAACAGAAACTCCGTCACCCGGCCTTCCTCGCTGACTTCCAGCGGCACGATGTAACCCGGCAGACGCACTCGCTCGCCGTCCAGCGACTTGACCACCGGCGCATGGGGCGCCAGTTGATGGGCGGCCGGCGCGGACTCGACGGACAGGGTGTCTGCCATGCTCGACAGGTTATGGATCGGCGCGGTGATCAGCTTCACCGGTGGCGCGTCGGGCGGGATCATTTCCTGCCACGTCAGCACGCGCAGGTCCTGGGCCCACAACGGCGTTGCGATGATCATTAACCACAGCAGCCAACCCATTCGCATCACAACGACCTCATAAACGAATCGACAACCCGTCTACCAGCGACTGGCGATAGGCTCGCCACGCGGGCACAGTGCCCATCAACACGGCAGCGCCGAGAATGCCTGTCAGCAACATCCACTCGTACGTGCTGGGCATGGACAGCGGCAGGTACAAACCGTAATTGGCCTGCACGTAACCCTGCGCGGAGGCGATGCCGATGTAAAGCAGCGCCAGCCCGCAGACCGAACCTCCCAGCGCCAGGGCAAACGCTTCCAGCACCAGCAGACTGGCGATGTGCCAAGGGCGTGCGCCCACCGAGCGCAGAATCGCCATCTCCCGACGCCGCTCGTTGAGGCTGGTGAGAATCGCCGTCAGCATGCCGATCAGCCCGGTCAGCACCACAAACAGCGAAATCACGAACAGCGCTTTTTCAGCCGTGCCCATCAGGCTCCACAGCTCCTGCAACGCCACCCCCGGCAGAATCGCCAGCATCGGCTCGCCCCGGAACTCGTTGATGTCGCGCTGCACAGCGAAGGTGGCGATCTTGCTGTTCAGCCCGAGCATGAATGCAGTGATGGCAGTGGGCGTGAGGTCCATGTTGCGGGCCTGGTCGGCACTTATACGCCCGGCGCCTTGGGCGGGCACGCCGTTGTGCCAGTCGATGTGAATCGCTTCCATGCCGCCGAGGCTAATGTGCAGCGTGCGGTCCACCGGCGTGCCGGTGCGTTTGAGAATGCCGACGACGGTGAACGGCTTGTCGTCATGCTTGACCAGACTCACCGTCGCGACGCCGTGGGCCAGCACCAGCTTGTCGCCCAGCGTGTAATGCAGCGCGTCCGCCACTTCCGCGCCGAGCACCACCTCGAACGGGTCGGTGGCGAACGGCCGGCCGTCGGCCAGCTCCAGGTGCTGCTGACGGCCGTACTGGTAATGCTCGAAATACGATTCGTTGGTGCCCATCACGCGATAGCCGCGATGGCTGTCGCCGAGGGAAATCGGAATCGCCCACTTCACCTGCTTGCTGTTGGCGAAGTGCTCGAAACTGTCCCAGCGAATGTTGTTGGTGGCGTTGCCGATGCGGAACACCGAGTACAGCAGCAGGTTGACCGATCCCGAGCGCGCGCCGACGATCAGGTCCGTGCCGCTGATGGTGCTGGCAAAACTGGCGCGTGCTTCGGTGCGCACCCGTTCGACCGCCAGCAGCAGGCAGACGGAGAGGGCGATGGCGAACGCGGTGAGGAAGGCAGTGAAGCGGCGGTTGGCGAGGCTGGCCAGCGCCAGACGAAGAAGATACATCTCAAACCTCAGCAGCGACGGCGGCGCGATTGAGTTCGGCCAGCGACAGGTTGCGGTCGAACAGCGGCGCCAGGCTTTGATCGTGGCTGACGAATAAGAGGCTGGCGCCGGCCTCGCGGCACTCGGCGAACAGCAACTGAATGAACGCTTCGCGGGCGTCGGCATCCAGCGCCGAGGTGGGTTCGTCAGCGATCACCAGCTCCGGCTGGCCGATCAGGGCGCGAGCGGCAGCAACCCGTTGCTGCTGACCGATGGACAGCGAATCGGCGCGGCGGATGAGCATTTCGGGGTCTTTCAAACCCAAGTGAGCGAGCAGGGTTTCGGCCGCTATGTCGACGCTGCCGTGGCGTTGGGTCGCCCGTTGGGTGCGTAGTTTGGAAAAGCGGCAGGGCAGCTCGACGTTCTCGCGCACCGACAAAAACGGCAGCAGATTGAACTGCTGAAAGATGTAGCCCGTATGGTCGACCCGAAACCGGTCCCGCGCCCCGGCCGAGAGCTGCGTCAGCTCCTGACCGAGCAGGCGAACGCTGCCGCGACTGGGGCGCTGCACACCGCCCAGCAGACCGAGCAGCGTGGTTTTGCCACTGCCGCTGGGGCCTTTGAGAAACAGGGTTTCGCCGGCATCGAGGCGAAACGCCGGAATGTCCAGCAGCTGCGGATGCCCCGGCCAGCTGAAGCCGAGTTCGGACAATTCAATGAGCGCTTGAGTCATGGCCACACGTGCGTTTGAAAAGTGATCGACCGGGAAGCCCGGTCGCTGATGGAGTGGCGTTGGTTAAAACTTGACCACCGGATTGCTCGGACGCACTTCAGCGCCCATCTGGCGTTTCGGTGTCACCAGCTGCACCTGAATGGTCTGGGTGGCCGGGAAGCTTTTGAACAGCTGGGTCAGATCGAGCTTGTTGAGCACGTTCGGCGCGCTGCAGGTGAACTGATAGTGGCCGTGAATTTCGCTGTGCTCGTGTTCAGCCGCGTCGCCATCGGCGTGGTCGTGATCGTCGTCATCCTTGTCGCCGAACAGCGTGCTTTCCACCCGCTGTTTGGTCGCGGTGCATCCGGCTGCTTCCGGGAGACTGAACAGGGCGTGGGGTTTGAGCAGGGTTTCCTTGGCCAGAGCAAGCGTCATCTTGTCTGCGTCCGTGGTTGCCGGGTGCTCGAAGCCGACGATGTTCATCGCCGGCGTGTCGAGTTCCAGTTCTAGGGTGCGACCGTCCAGCGCCATATCCAGCCGCGCGACACCGTGCACATGCGCGCCGAGACTGCCGTGCTCATGATCGTGGTCATGTTCATCGGACGCTTGAGCAGCAGCGAGGGGCAGCAAGGCGAAGGGCAGGGCGAGTAGCAAACGACGCATGGGGAAGCTCCGGGGGTGAGTCTGAAATTTGTTATGTGATCTTATAACAATGCGTTGCGCTGTTTCTTAACTTTTTCAATCAGCCTTGTGGGAGGGTGAGCTTTCAGGGATCACGTGCAGGTCGACAATTCCTGTGGGACCATGCCGGTCCACCCTATCAGAGGACACACCCCATGCTGCGAATCCGTGGAACCGTCGGCGATCTGCCGGTGGATCTGACTGTGGAAATGGACTACGCCGACTGGGCACGGCTGGGCATTCAGCCAGGCGCGCAGGTGCAGGCAACTTCGGCGCCGGTTGATACGTCCGTCAAGCCTGCGGCCAGTCGCAACGATGCTGTCTGGGATATCGCTCAAGAGCTGTTGCGCAAAGCGGGCCATCTGACCGGGCCGGATCTACTCGGTCAGCTGGAAGGTTTGTCGGGTAGCACCGCTGCGGGCAAACGCCTGATGGTGCGGATGCGCCACAGCGCCAACGTGAAAGTGGAAAGCCAGGGCGACACGCCGGTGTATCACTGGATCGAATGATACACACAACCGTTTTTGGACCCGTGTAGGACCGGCTTTAGCCGGGAATGCTTCAGCCGTCACACCACAAAATTGAGGGTGCTGGTGCGGGCCTCTTCCCGGCTAAAGCCGGTCCCACAAGTAGACCGCGTACATTCCTTGGGACTGGCTCGGTCCATCAAAAGACCGGCTTCAGCAGGGAAGGCTAGTAAAGCGCCGCAAACAGCCGACGACGGTAGGTCGTGACCAGCGGGTGATCATTCCCCAGCAAGTCAAACACCTGCAGCAGCGTCTTGTGCGGCTGGCCTTCGTTGTAGCTGCGGTTGCGGATGAACAGCTTGAGCAGTCCTTCCAGCGCGGCTTCGTATTGCTGACGGGACAATTGCTGGATCGCCAGTTGGTGCGCGGCTTCGTCGTCCTGCGGGTTCTGCGCCAGGCGCGACTTCAGCTCGGCGACGTCAGGCAACGCGGCGGCTTCAGCCAGAAACGTCAATTGCGCCTTCGCCCCGGCCAGCGCGGCTTTGTGCTCATCGCTCTTCACCGCGTCCAGCACCGTGCGGGCCTCCGTCAGCTCGCCACGTTCGGCCAGGCAGCGCGCGTACAGAATCAGCGCGGCAGCGTTGGTGTTGTCCTCGGCGAGGATGGTCTGCAGAACCGCTTCGGCTTCGGCGAAATGGCTCTCGGCGAACATCGCCTGGGCGGTTTTAAGCGGGTCGGCGGCGGCCGGCGGCGGCATCTGCACATGGGGCTCAAGCAATGCGCGGATTTGCGATTCAGGCTGAGCGCCGGAGAATCCATCCACCGGCTGACCGTCCTTGAACAGCACCACGGTGGGCAGGCTGCGAATCCCGAAGCGCGCCACGATGTCCTGTTCAGCGTCGCAATCGACCTTGGCCAGCAACAATTCGCCCTGATAACTCTCGGCAATCTGTTGCAGCAGCGGCATCAGCACCTTGCACGGCGCGCACCACTCGGCCCAGAAATCCACCAGCACGGGTTTGTGAAAGGAATTCTCGATGACCATCTGATCGAAAGTGGCGGTGGTCGCATCAAAGATGTACGGCGTGTCCTGGCTCATCGCGGGTCTCGAAAGAAGGCTTGATGGCGCGAACTATAAAGGGCTGGGGGGATTGTCGGAAGCGGGGTTGATGCCTGTCGTCAAATTGCAGACGCCTAGCGGCTCATCACCTGACCGCGTGATAAAGACTCACCTTGCGAAACTCCCACGGCTCGGCCAGATCGGGCAGCGTCAGCGCCTCCAGAATTCCCAGTCGCTGATACAAGGGGTGCTGAAAGTCCCGCACCCGGGAATCGGCCACCAACGCTTGTTTGCCACGACTGAGAAACTGATCCAGCAACGGCAGGTTGGCGCGGTCGTACAGCACGTCCGCCACCAGGATCAGGTCGAAACGATCGTCTTCGGCGAAGAAGTCCCCCGAATACTGAAGCGTCACGCCGTTCAGCTCAGCGTTGGCTCGGCAGGCCTCGATCGCCAGCGGATCGAGATCACAGGCGACGACTTCGAGCGCCCCGGCCTTCATCGCCGCGATGCCTGCGACACCCGAGCCCGCGCCGAAATCCAGCACGCGCTTGCCCGCGACCCACTGCGGCTGCTCGGCGAGAAACCGCGCCAGCGCCAGTCCGCTGGCCCAACAGAAACTCCAGTAGGGCGGGTCTTCAAGAATGCGCCGGGTTTCTTCGGGGCTGAACGCACGATCCATATTGTTTGCGTCGATCAGCCACAGCTTCAGGTCCGTCCCCGGCAGCGCTTCGGCAACCAGTTGCGCATCGCCCAACAGTTCGCCCAATGCGGCTTGCAGGTGAAACGGAGCGGTCACGGCGCGGGAGCGAATTGCAGCTGACCCAGCGCCTGAGTGGTGGGCTGGGTGATCAGCACGGACGGCAGATGCAGAATCAGCTGCCCCGACTTGCTGGCGCGGCCGCGCAGTTCAACGCGCGCGCCCACCGGGAAAGCCTCAGGATTGAAACGCAGCTGAAACGGCAGCGACTGGTTGTTGCCGATCAACTTGGTGCTGGTCAGCAGCTTCTGCGGGCGATTGCGATCGTCGATGACCAGCAGCGCCAGCTCGACCTCTGCGCCGGCCGGCACGCCCAGCAACTGGCCGCTCAATTCGCGCTGGAACGGCTGCAACGGACCTTGCCCTTCCGGCAGCGTAATGGCGTTGGGCGCAGGTTTGGCGGGCGCCGCAGGTTTCGGCGCTTCGGCCGTGCTGCAGGCAGCGAGCAGGCCCACAAGGCTGATTACAGCAAGCGTACGTAGCGTCATGAACAGCTCCAGACAAAGCAGAATGCGGGCGAGATACGCACGGGATGGCGCAGTATCGCTGAGTGCGACGGGTTTCACCGCACTGAATGCGCGTCTATATACCTTAAAGCCCCGGACTTGTCTTGCCAGCGAGATGCGCTACCATGGCCCTCCCTTTTTTTGTTGCCTGCCACCATGCACTGTCCCTTTTGCGGTGCCAACGACACCAAAGTCATTGACTCGCGCCTCGTTGCTGAAGGCGATCAGGTTCGCCGCCGCCGCGAATGCGTCGCCTGCGAAGAACGCTTCACCACCTTCGAAACCGCTGAACTGGTTCTGCCCCGGCTGATCAAGCAGGACGGCAGCCGTCAGCCCTTCGACGAAGAGAAGCTGCGCGCTGGCATGCAGCGCGCGCTGGAGAAGCGCCCGGTCAGCGTCGAGCGTCTCGAAGCGGCCCTGGCCCATATCAAAAGCAAACTGCGTGCGACCGGCGAGCGCGAGGTCAAATCGCTGATCGTTGGAGAGCTGGTCATGGGCGAACTGCAGAAGCTCGACGAAGTGGCCTACATCCGCTTTGCTTCTGTTTATCGGCGGTTTCAGGACCTCAACGAATTCCGCGAAGAAATCGACCGACTGGCCCGCGAGCCGGTTAAAGAGTGAGCATGACCTCGACAGAGCAAGGTGTGCTCGACGCAGCCTATATGGCGCGGGCGCTGGAACTGGCGCGCAAGGGCGTCTACTCGACGCATCCCAACCCGCGTGTCGGCTGCGTGATCGTGCGTGATGGCGCAATTGTTGGCGAAGGCTGGCACGTCCGCGCCGGCGAGCCCCACGCTGAAGTTCATGCGCTGCGCCAGGCGGGCGACAAGGCGAAGGGCGCCACCGCTTACGTCACCCTCGAACCCTGCAGCCATCATGGCCGCACCCCGCCGTGCGCCGACGCGCTGGTCAATGCCGGTGTGGCGCGTGTGGTCGCCGCCATGCAAGACCCCAATCCCGACGTCGCCGGCCGTGGCCTGTTGCGCCTGATGAACGCGGGCATTGCGGTGCAGAGCGGCGTGCTCGAAAGCGAAGCGCGGGCGCTGAACAAAGGCTTTCTCAAGCGTATGGAACACGGCCTGCCGTACGTGCGGGTCAAGCTGGCGATGAGCCTCGACGGACGCACGGCCATGGCCAGCGGCGAAAGCCAGTGGATCACCGGCCCTGAAGCGCGATCTGCCGTACAGCGCCTGCGTGCGCAGTCGAGCGTGGTGCTGACCGGCGCCGATACCGTGCTCGCCGACAACGCGCGGCTCACCGTGCGCCCTGACGAGTTGGGCCTGAACGCCGAACTCAGCGCCCTGGCCGCGACCCGACCGCCGTTGCGCGTGTTGATCGACGGCCGTTTGCGTGTGCCTCTCGACGCGCCCTTCTTTAAAGCGGGCAATGCGCTGGTGGCGACCTGCGCGGCAGCGTCAGCACGGGGGCGCTACCACGACGAAGGGCACGAACTGCTGGCACTGCCCAGCAGCGGCGGGCATGTCGACCTGCGCAAGTTGCTGGTTGAACTGGCGGCCCGGGGCGTCAATGACGTGCTGGTCGAAGCCGGACCCAAACTGGCCGGCGCGTTTACCCGACTGGGCCTGGTGGATGAATTTCAGATCTTCGTGGCGGGCAAGTTCATGGGCTCGTCGGCGCGACCGTTGCTGGACCTGCCGCTGGCGCAGATGAGCGAGGCGCTCGAACTCAAGATCGTCGAAATGCGCGCGGTCGGCAATGACTGGCGAGTCATTGCAATACCCGCGTCGCACCCCGGCGTATAATTCCGGCTTCCGCGCTCAGCGCTGGCCCTGTTTTCCAGGAGCACCCATGTTTACCGGCATCATCGAATCCATCGGCAGCATCCGCGCCATCACTCCGAAAGGCGGCGACGTCCGCGTTTACGTAGAGACCGGCAAGCTCGACCTTTCCGACGTCAAACTGGGCGACAGCATCGCGGTCAACGGCGTCTGCCTGACCGCCGTTGAATTGCCAGGCGACGGCTTCTGGGCCGACGTCAGCCGCGAAACCCTGAACGTCACTGCCTTCGTCGATCTGAAAACCGGCAGCCGGGTCAATCTGGAAAAAGCCCTGACCCCGACCACCCGCCTGGGCGGCCATCTGGTCAGCGGCCACGTCGACGGCGTCGGCGAAGTACTGTCCCGAGAAGAAAACGCCCGTGCGATCCAGTTCCGCATGCGCGCCCCTCGCGAGCTGGCCAAGTACATCTCCCACAAGGGCTCGATCACCGTCGACGGCACCAGCCTGACCGTAAACGCCGTCAACGGCGCCGAGTTCGAGCTGACCATCGTGCCGCACACGCTCGCCGAAACCATCATGGGCGACTACCGCCCGGGCCGTAAGATCAACCTGGAAGTCGACCTGCTGGCGCGTTACCTCGAGCGTTTGCTGCTCGGTGACAAAGCGGCCGATCCGACACCAGCCCAGGGCGGCAACATCAGCGAAAGCTTTCTGGCCGCCAACGGCTACCTCAAATCCTGAATCGAAGGGGGTGCCGCGTGGCGCTCAACAGCATCGAAGAACTGGTTGAAGACATTCGCCAAGGCAAGATGGTCATCCTCATGGATGACGAAGACCGCGAAAACGAAGGCGATCTGATCATGGCCTCCGAGTGCGTCAAGGCCGAGCACATCAACTTCATGGCGCGTTACGCCCGTGGCCTGATCTGCATGCCGATGACCCGGGAGCGCTGCGAAACCCTGAAACTGCCGTTGATGGCGCCGCGCAATGGCTCGGGCTTCGGCACCAAGTTCACCGTGTCCATCGAAGCCGCGGAAGGCGTGACCACCGGGATTTCCGCCGCCGACCGCGCGCGCACCGTTCAGGCGGCTGCCGCGAAAGACGCCAAGGCTGAAGACATCGTCAGCCCGGGCCACATCTTCCCGCTGATGGCTCAGGCCGGCGGCACGTTGTCCCGCGCAGGCCACACGGAAGCGGCATGCGACTTGGCGCGCATGGCCGGTTTCGAGCCGACCGGCGTGATCTGCGAAGTGATGAACGACGACGGCACCATGTCCCGTCGTACTGAACTGGAAGCTTTCGCGGCCGAGCACAACATCAAGATCGGTACCATTGCCGACCTGATTCATTACCGAATGATCCACGAGCGTACCGTTCAGCGGATTGCCGAGCAGCCTCTCGACAGCGAACTGGGCCATTTCAATCTGGTGACCTACCGCGATTCCGTCGAAGGTGACGTGCACCTGGCGCTGACGCTGGGCAAGATCTGCGCGGAAGAAGCCACACTGGTTCGCGTGCATAACATGGACCCGCTGCGCGACCTGCTGATGGTCAAGCAGCCCGGCCGCTGGAGCCTGCGCGCTGCCATGAAGACCGTGGCCGAGGCTGGCAGCGGCGTCGTGCTGCTGCTCGGTCACCCGCTCGATGGCGACACGGTTCTGGCCCATGTGCGTGAAACCGCAGGCGGCACGCCGATCAAGACGCCGACCACTTACAGTACGGTCGGTGCCGGTTCGCAGATCCTTCGTGACCTCGGCGTGCGCAAAATGCGCCTGATGAGTTCGCCAATGAAGTTCAATGCGATATCCGGTTTCGATCTGGAAGTTGTAGAATACGTGCCCTCCGAATAAAGACCGGCAGGTGACAGGCCCCGAAAGCGTTCAGCCGTGGGTGGTTCTGGTCCCTGCAGTCGCCCATTCGTGGCCTAAAATCCCTGAAAGCGCGCGCCCGATGCGCGCTTTCATGCTCTTTAATACGAGAACACGAGACTCAGCCGAATGACCCTGAAGACCATCGAAGGTACCTTCATCGCCCCCCAAGGTCGCTATGCCCTGGTGGTTGGCCGCTTCAACAGCTTCGTCGTCGAAAGCCTGGTGAGCGGTGCCGTTGATGCCCTGGTTCGCCATGGCGTGAGCGAAAGCGACATCACCATCATCCGCGCACCGGGCGCGTTTGAAATCCCGCTGGTCGTGCAGAAGGTCGCTCAACGCAGCGAATTCGCCGCCATCATCGCCCTCGGCGCCGTCATTCGTGGCGGCACCCCGCACTTCGAATACGTCGCTGGCGAATGCACCAAGGGCCTGTCCCAGGTGTCCATGGAGTTCGGCGTACCGGTCGCGTTCGGCGTCTTGACCGTCGATTCCATCGAACAGGCGATCGAACGCTCCGGCACCAAGGCCGGCAACAAAGGCGCTGAAGCTGCCTTGTCCGCCATCGAGATGGTCAGCCTGTTGGCGCAGTTGGAGGCCAAGTGATTAACGACGAAAGCGATCAGTTCAACCCGCGTGATCCACGTGCGGCAGACGCTGGCAAGCCATCGAAAAGCGAAAAGCGCCGTGCGGCTCGCCAGATGGCGATGCAGGCCCTTTACCAGCGCCACATGGCTGGCCAGTCGCTGAACGAAATCGAAGCACAATTCCGCGTCGACAACGACTTCACCTCCGTCGATGCCGCGTACTTCCACGACATCCTCCACGGTGTTCCGGGCAATCAGGACAAGATCGACGCAGCGCTGGCGCCGTGTCTGGACCTGACCATCGACGAGCTGGACCCGGTTGAGCTGGCGGTTTTGCGTCTGTCGACCTGGGAGCTGCTGGAGCGCATCGACGTGCCGTACCGCGTGGTCATCAACGAAGGTATCGAACTGGCGAAAGTCTACGGTTCGACCGACGGCCACAAGTTCGTCAACGGCGTGCTCGACAAGCTGGCTCCGCGTCTGCGCGAAGTCGAAGTGAAGGCGCACAAGCGCTGAGGCTTCTGGGTTTCTCCAGAACCTGAGCGTCTCCGCCATGGGCGAGTTCGAGCTGATCCGCAATTACTTTGCCGCCGCGCCCTGCGCGCGGCCCGGCGAAGGCGTTGCCTTGGGGATCGGCGACGACTGCGCCCTGTTGTCGGTGGCCGCTGGCGAGCAACTCGCCGTCTCCACTGACACGCTGGTCGCCGGGGTGCATTTCCCCGACGTCTGCGATCCTTTCCTGCTCGGCCAGCGCGCTCTCGGCGTGTCGGCCAGCGACCTGGCTGCCATGGGCGCCAGTCCTCTCGCTTTTACCCTTGCTCTGACCCTGCCGCAGGTTTCCGCCGACTGGCTGGAAGCGTTCGCCCGTGGTTTGAACACCATGGCTCAAGGCTGCGGCCTGCGCCTGATCGGTGGCGACACCACGCGCGGGCCGTTGAGCCTGACGGTCACCGTTTTCGGCACGGTCCCCAACGGGCAGGCCCTGACCCGAAGCGGCGCACGGCCCGGCGATTTGTTGTGCGTGGGCGGTCCGCTGGGCGACGGGGCCGGAGCGCTGCCGTTGGTGTTGAACCAGCGCAGCACCGAGGCGTCTACCACTCAGGCCTTGCTGGCGCGTTACTGGTCGCCGCAGCCGCAGTTCGAGCTGGGCATCGCGTTGCGCGGCAAGGCCAGCGCGGCGCTGGACATCTCTGACGGACTGCTCGCCGACTGCGGACACATCGCTACCGCCTCGGGCGTGCGCTTGCTCGTTGAGCGCGAAAAAGTGCCGATGTCTGACGCGCTGCTGAGTTTTTTCGGGCCTGATGCGGCGTTGAATGCGGCGCTTACCGGGGGCGATGACTACAGACTGGCCTTCACCTTGCCGCCATCATGGCTGGCTGAACTGCAGGCCGCCGGCTTGCCTGTTTTCGTTCTGGGTCGGGTGGTCGAAGGCCACGGCGTGGCGCTGATCGACGCACTTGGGCAGGACGTCACCCCGTTGATTCGGGGCTATCAACATTTTCAGGAGACACGGTGACAGATCATCCTAATCAGGTCCCGGCGGAGAACGTTCCTCCGTCGGTTTGGACCAATCCGTGGCATTTCCTGGCCTTCGGTTTCGGCTCCGGCACATTGCCCAAAGCGCCCGGCACCTGGGGTTCGATGGTTGCCGTGCCGTTTATCCCGCTGTGGCAAATGCTGCCGGACTGGGGCTACTGGCTGGTGCTCGGCCTGACGATACTGTTCGGCTTCTGGCTGTGCGGCAAGGTGGCGGACGACCTGCGCGTTCACGACCATGAAGGCATCGTCTGGGACGAGATGGTCGGGATGTGGATTACTTTGTGGCTGGTACCCGAAGGCTGGGGCTGGCTGCTGGTGGGTTTTCTGGTGTTCCGCTTTTTCGACATCCTCAAGCCTTGGCCCATTCATTGGATCGACAAGCATGTGCACGGCGGCGTCGGCATCATGCTCGATGATGTCCTCGCCGGTGTGTTCGCATGGCTGGCGATGCAAGGGCTGGTCTGTCTGTGGGCCGTGATGTAGGGGCTACGCTCATGAGGCGTTCAGGGGTGGGATGGCTGCTCGCTGTGTGGTTGCTGATGACAAGTGTCTGGGCGACTGCCGATGCGGCAACCCCTGCGCCAATGTCTGACAAGCCTACTGACATCCAACTGGTCAGCGAGCACTGGATTGGTTACACCGAAACCGACGGCACGGGGCTGGGTTGGGATTTGATGCGTGAGATCTTCGAGCCGGCCGGCGTCAAGGTCGAGCAGCGCATCGAGCCGTACACCCGCGCGGTCGGGCTGGTGCAGCGGGGCGAGGCCGACGCGTGGATTGCCGCCTACAAGGATGAGGTCGAGGGCACGCTCTACTCGAAGTGGAACTACGACACCGACGAGATTTACACGCTGGGTCTGGCCTCCAAGCCGCTTCCTTCTCTGCAGACGCTGGGCAAATACCGTTTGGCCTGGGTGCGTGGCTACGAGTATCAGCACTATCTGCCCAACGTGACGCACTTCAACGAGGTCGCCCGGCGCGATCACGTTCTGCCGATGCTCGAATACGGGCGCGCGGATCTGTACATCGATGCCAAACCGGAAATGGACTTTGTCCTCGCCCAAAGCGACGATCCTCAGCGTTATCGGCTGACCTATCTCACGTCCATTCCGTTGTACCTGAGCTTTGCCGATACCCCGCGAGGGCACGCGCTGCGGGATCTGTTTGACGTACGGATGGGCGAACTTGTGCACAGCGGCAAGCTGCGGCCGATCTTTGCACGCTGGAAGCATCCGTATCCGTTCGACACAGACGGTCGTCAATCCGGTAATGACGCTGCCCACTGATCAAACTTGTTGATCTGATTGGCCGAAAATTCAGCCTAAGCGTCTGCCGGAACCTGCTGTTACAATGTTGCGAATTTCCAGCCCTCATACTGATCAGGAGCACCCGGTGCCCGTCGTATTTGTCGCGGCTTCCAAGCTGCCTACCCCTTTTGCCACTTTCAAGATGAACGGCTTTCTCGAGCAGGAAAACGGTCGCGAGCATGTCGTGCTGACCCTCGGCGATGTGTCAGACGGGGCCCCGGTACTCGGCCGTGTGCATTCCGAATGCCTGACCGGTGATGCGCTGTTCAGTCAGCGATGCGACTGCGGTTCCCAGCTTGAGGCGGCGTTGCGCGCCATCGCCGCCGAAGGCCGCGGCGTGCTGTTGTACCTGCGCCAGGAAGGCCGCGGCATAGGCTTGATGAACAAGATCCGCGCGTATGAATTGCAGGACGGCGGTGCCGACACCGTTGAAGCGAACGAGCGCCTGGGCTTCGCCGCTGACCAGCGCGATTACGGCATTTGCCTGCCGATGCTGGAGCATCTGGGCATCCAGTCCCTGCGTCTGATGACCAATAACCCCCGCAAAGTCAAAGCGCTGACTGACATGGGCATCACCGTCGCCGAGCGCGTGCCACTGCATACCGGCCACAATCCGCACAACAAGCTCTACCTAGCGACCAAGGCCGGCAAGCTGGGCCACATGATGGGCAACGAACATCAGAGCGAAGTCGATCCGGCGTGATGCTTTGCAGTCTGCGCCGTCGTCTGGCGCAGGCTGGACGCGCTTGATGCGCCGCTGGGTTGCCTTTCTCCTGTTGCTGGTTGCTTTTCAGGCCGGCGCTGCGCAGCGGGTCGTTAGCCTCGCACCCTCTCTGACTGAAATTGTTATCGAACTGGATGCCGCCGATCTGCTGGTCGGTGTGCTCGACGGCGGTCCACGTCCGACAAAGGTGGCACGCCTGCCTTCGGTGGGTCGCTACGGGCAGCTCGACATCGAGCGCCTGCTCAGTTTGCAGCCCGATCTTTTGCTGCTATGGCCCGGGAGTGTCAGCGCGGCCCAGCGCGATCAACTGAAGCGCCTGAACATTCCCACCTACACCGCCGAACCCCACACGCTGAACGAGCTGGCTGATCAGATCGAGCAGATGGGCGAGCGCCTTGGCCGCGCCGATCGTGGACAACAGGCAGCGAAGGATTTCCGCCAGCGATTGGCCGGATTGCGTGAGCGTTATCGCCGCGATGTCCCGCTGAAGGTGTTCTACCAAGTGTGGGATCAGCCGCTTTACACCGTAGGCGGCGGCCAGATCATCAGCGATGCACTGACCGTCTGCGGCGCACGCAACGTGTTTGAAGACCTGACCCTGCCGGCGCCGCAGGTGAGTATCGAGTCAGTGCTGCAGCGAGATCCGGACGTGATTCTCGCCAGCGACGCTGCATTGTTGCCGGCATGGAAAAGCTGGTCGCAGTTGAAGGCCGTAAAAGCCGGTCGCCTGTTTGCCGTGCCCGATAAAGGCCTCGAACGAGCAAGCGGGCAGATGGTGGACGCGGTGGCGAAGGTGTGCAGCGTAATAGCGCCAGAACGCTAGATCAGGCGGGCTGCAAATCTATAGCTCAGGCGTCCAGGTCACGCCAAACATCCACGTCCGACCCTCTTCGCGATAGCCGTAGTTGCTGCCATCAAAACTGTACAGCGTGCGGCTGTAGCGTTTGTCCAGGGCGTTATCCAGCTTGAACTCAAGCTTCACTTCGTCGCTGGCTTTCCAGCTGCTGCGCAATCCGAACAGCGAATAGCCGCCGATGTGCTGGGTGTTGGCCTCGTCGTTGTAGCTGTCGCTGACGGCCTGCCAACTGGCGCCGACACCGAGGCGATCGAACTGCCGATCAAGATCGAGGTTCAGGGTGCGGCGAGCGCGACGGTTGAGCGTGTGCCCAGTGTCACGGTCACGCGGGTCGATGACCGACGCGCCGAGCTTGCCGGTCCAGCCGAACAATTGCTGCTCAAGGGACGCTTCGACACCATTGATCCGTGCCGAGCCGATGTTCTGAGGGCGAAAGTCGCTGTCGAGGGCAATCGCGTCCTGCAGATCAGTGCGATACAGCGAGGCCTCAAGGCGGGCGGTTTCGCTCAGGCGACTGCGCCATTGCAGCTCGTAGGTTTTCGAGTGCTCGGGTTTGAGATTCGGGTTGCTGAAGTCCGGGTAATACAGGTCGTTGAATGTCGGCGCGCGGAAGCCTTCGCTGTAGGACAGCAGCACGTCGTTGGCGTCATTGAGCGGAACGGTGAGGGTGCCGCTCCAGGTGTTCTGGCTGCCGAACTGCTCATTCTGATCATGGCGCAGGCCGAGCTCGGTCGAGAAGTGCTCGCCTTTGAAACGATGCTGGATGAACGCCGCGCGGTTCCAGCGGCTGTCCTCGTCGAACGGCGTGCTGCTGTTGACGCGGTCTTCGTACCAGTCGCCACCCAGCATCAGGCTGTTGCGGTCATCCAGCGTCAGGTCGTTCTGCCAATTGAACGAGTTGCGGTAGGTGTTGAACACGTAGTGATCGTCGCTCAGCTTATCCAGCGTCTTCTCGCGGTTCTCGCTGTGGCCCAGCTCCAGGCGGGTTGTCCAGGTCTGGTTGATGCGGGCATCGACGTAGGTGCCGAGGCTGCTCAGGTCAAACTTGCTGTATTGCTGCTGACCCACCGTGTTGAACGTGACCGGGTCGAACAGACCGAACGGGTTGTCGAACTCGGTCTTGCCCCGATTATCCAGAGCGTTGAGGCCCATTTCCACGTCGTCGCTGAGCCAGTGGCTGAGGTTCAGGCTCAGGGATTTATTGCGGTAGGCGTCGTGATCGTCATCGCTGGAGAAGGACGGGCCGGTGCGGTCGATGCCTGCCGTTTCATCCAGGCTGGTGCTGAGGTTGAAATGCGTTTGCTGATCACCGCCCGACACGCCGAGGCTCTGCTGCTGGGTGCCGCGATTTGCAAAACCCGTATGCAGGCGGGCCTGGAGGCCTTGCTCGGCGCCCCGTCGGGTGAATATCTGGATCACGCCGCCAATGGCGTCCGCACCGTAGATGACCGAGCGTGATCCGCGCAGCACTTCCACGCGCTCGATCTGCTCGACGTCGAGGTATTGCAGGTTGCTGTCCGCCGACGTCGCATTGGCAATGCGCTGCCCATCGACCAACACCAGACTCTGCGCAGCCTTGGTCCCGCGAATGAAAATCCCCGGCAAACTGCCCCGGCCGCCGCTGGGCGCCACTTGCACGCCGGGCACGCGACTCAACAGGTCGGTGACGCTGCCGGGTTGCAGCCGCTCGATGTCGGCGCGGGTGAATACGGTGCTCGCCGCAGTGCTGGCATCACGCTGCTCGACTTGGCGATTGGCGCTGATCACCACGCTGTCCAGCTTCAGGGCGCTTTCGCGATCAGGCTCATCGGCGAAGGCCTGAGCAGCGGGGATGAGGGAAAAGGCGAGGGCGAGGCGGGAAATTATCATCGTACTGATCGCAAACCTGTAGGAGTGAGCTTGCTCGCGAATGCAATCGTTCTGTTGTGCATGTATCAACTGACAGAACACATTCGCGAGCAAGCTC